>CAIMEK010000234.1 GCA_903839965.1 uncultured Acetobacteraceae bacterium
CTGGATTTGGAAACCTGTTGGACGCGCAGAAAATGCTGGCTCGCGGGATGCTTGGCCAATCGGCCCGTCGTAGATTCGCGCTTATGGGGCGGAGCCCCTGGCCTTACCTGCTCGCCCTGTTCGGCGCGTTCCTCTACCACCGCTATTCCATCCTCACCGGCTTCGACCGGGTGCAGGCCGACATTGGCGACAGTCGGTTCGTCGCTTTCGTGCTGGAGCACTGGAATGCGGTGCTGGCGGGGACGGAGCCGTGGCGGTCGCCGCCGATCTTCTATCCGTTGCGGGGTGTGCTCGGATATTCCGATGCCTTGTTCGGCATGGGGATCTTGCATGTGCTGTTGCGCCAGGCCGGGCTTGGCGTGTTCGCGGCGATGAATGCCGGGCTGGTCGTGTGGTCGTTGGCGGCGTTCGCGGCCTGTTATGTGTTCCTGCGCCGGGGTTTTGCGTTGTCGGTGGTGGCGGCGTGCCTCGGGGCATGGTTTTTTGCCTTCGGCTGGCCGCGCTTTGCGCAACTCGTGCATGTGCAGTTGCAGTTCACCGCGCCGCTGCCGGTGTTGGCGCTGTTGACGTTGGAGTTCCTGCGCGACGGGTTGGCGCTGAGCCGGGCGCAGGCGTTCCGTCGGCTGGTGCTGTTCGTCGCGCTGTTCGTGCTGCTGCTGGCGACGACGTTCTACTACGCGATTTTCTTCGCCGTCGGGCTGGCGGTGGCGGTGCTGCTTGCGTTGGGGGGCGGCGCGGCGCGGCGGCAGGTGGCGGCGGTGGTGCGGCGCCATGCTTTGCCGCTGCTCGGGGCGGCGGCGCTGGGGGCGGTGCTGCTGGTGCCGCTCGCCTGGGTCTATCTGCCGGTGATGCGCCAGAGTGCCGGGCGCGGCTGGGCGGAGGTCCGCACGTTCCTCGCCGATCCGCTCGACCTGGTCTGGATGGGGCGGGAGAACCTGGTCTGGGGCTCGCTGTTCGCGCGGTGGCCGGATCTGGCGGGCGCCAAGTGGGCGGAATGGCGCGTCGGGGTTGGGCTGGTCGCCAGTTTGGGCTGGCTTGTCGCCGTGGCGTGGGCACTGCGCCGGGTGGTCCGGGGCGGCGATGCGCGCGACGGCATCGTGGCGGTCATCGTGCTGGCGGGCGCGGTGCTGCAGCTCAGCATGCTGCGGTTCGGCGACGGAATGTCGCTGTGGTGGGTGTTCTTCAAGGCGGTGCCGGGGGCCGGCGGCATCCGCGTTGTGGTGCGGTTGCAGTTGGTGGCGATGCTGCCGATGGCGTTGGGGTTCGCGTTTCTGGCTGAGCGTGCGGTGCAGGGCCGCCGCGGGGTGGTGTTCGCGGCCATCGCCGTGGCTGCGTTGTTCGGAGCGGTGGAGCAGGTGGGCGTCGTCGAGGGCTATTCGGCGCGGCGGGCGGAGGCGTTGGCCCGGCGCGTCGCCGCCGCGGTGCCGTCGGGCTGTCGTGCCTTCTATGCGGTGCCGCCGCCCGGGCTGTTGCCGCCGCCGCCGGACGTGACCGCGGAGGCGGCGTTCGATGCCAGGGCCTATGTGGCCGCCAACCCGGACCTCGGCGTGTGGGCGGCGCGGCCGTGGGAGCACTATGTCAGCTTCGGTCGGGGCGAGGGGCGCTATATCGACCCCGCACTGGGCTGGCGCCAGCGCGACCTGACGTTCTTCTACAACTACACGATCCCGCTCGGCGCCGTGTTGGCGCGGGTGCCGGCGGTGAACGGGCTCAGCGGCTGGCAGCCGCCGGCCTGGGGCGGGCTGTTCGACGTATTCGCGCGCAACGCCCCGGCCCGGCTCGCCAACTGGCTGGCGCTCAACCACCTGCCGGCCGGCAGCGTATGCCTGGTGGAAGTGGCGCTCGAACCGGCGCTGCTGCCGATCGAGCCGGCGACGGTGCTGCCCGAAAAACCCTAGGCAGGCACGATCGTATCCTGCTGCACCGTCCAGCCGCTCGTTGAACAGCGGCTCGAACCATTCGAAATGTTCCACGTTCTCCAGCAGTTGCTCCAGCGAGGTTTGCCAATAGCCGCCGGAAGTGTTGTATCCACGCAACGATTTCCGGTGCGCGCCCGGCAGGCCGCAAAAGCTCTTCCTGGCCGCGCGCGCTATTCCTTGTAGTCGGCCACGTACGCCGCCAGGCGGTCCATGGCGGTGTGCAGCAGTTCCGGGTCTTTGGCATAGCACAGCCGCACCATGCGCTCGGCGCCCTTGCCGAAGGCGACGCCCGGCGCCATGCCGATATGCGCCGCGGTGACGGCGCGCCGGCAGAAGGCCAGGCTGTCCATCATGCCATCGACCTCGAACATCGCGTAGAAGCTCGCGTTGTTGGGGATCGGGCGCACCCGCGGCATGGCGGCGAGGCGCTCGCTCACCACCGCGTGGCCCTTGCGGCAGCGGCCGACGAACCAGGCGACGAACTCCTCGCCCTCATCGAGCGCCGCGATGGCGCCGTATTGCAGGAACGCCTGCGCGCCCGAGGTGCTGAACTGGATCAGCTTCTCGAACTGCGGCGCCAGCCCCTGCGGATAGATCATCCAGCCCAGGCGCCAGCCGGTCATCGCCCAGGCCTTGGAGAAACTGTTCACCACGAACACCGGATCGTCCGGCCGGATGATCTCCAGCAGCGAGAAGGCGGCGTCGCCGTCGTAGACGATGCGGTGGTAGACCTCGTCGGACAGCAGAACAATGTTGCGCCGGCGGGCGAATTCCAGCAGCGCCTCGCCCTGGTCGCGGTTCATCGTCCAGCCCGTCGGGTTGCCCGGCGTGGCCAGGTAGATGATGCGCGTGCGGTCGTCGCATTGGGCGAACACGCGGTCGAGGTCGAGCCTCCAGCCCTGGTTGCTGCGCACCAGCGAGGCCTCGCGCACCGAAGCGCCGGCGACCCGCATGGCGCGCATGATGTTCGGCCAGGACGGCGTGATCGCCAGCACGTTGTCGCCGGGCTCGACGACGGCCTGCGCGATCAGCATGACCGCGGCCATGCCGGACTGGGTGACGGCGATGCGGTCGTCGGGGATGTCCAGCCCGTACAGGCGCTGGTGGTAGGCCGCGAGCGCCTGGCGCAACCGCGGGATGCCGCGGTTGGGCGCATAGAAGGTGTGGCCCTCGGCGAGCGCGCGGCTGGCGGCCTCGCAGATGAACGGCGGGGTCGGCACGTCGGGTTCGCCGGCCCACATGCCGATGACGTCGGGCACCGCGGAACCCATGCGCCAGACATCGATGATCGGGCTGTCCTCGAGCGTGACGATGGCCTCGCGGATGAGACCCATGGGGCGTACTCCCGATAAAAGATAAGGCGAATTATTCGAGTGAGACGTTGCGGAATTCCCGCATGCTGAGGATCGCAATCGCGCTCAGCGCGCCGCCGGTCATGATGTAGAAGGCCGGCGCGTACGGGTTGCCCGTGAGGTCCACCAGCAGCGTGGAGATGAACGGCGCGAAGCCGCCGAACATCACCACCGCGAAGCCGTAGCTCACCGACAGGCCGGTGTAGCGCACCCGCGTCGGGAACATCTCCGCCAGGATCGACGGGATGGTGCCGGTGTACAGCCCCTGGAACGAGGCGTTGATCATCAGCGCCGCCAGCAGCGTCCAGAACGTGCCGCCATGGATGGCCAGCACGAACAGCGGATAGTCGAACACCAGGTTCAGCAGCGCGCACGCCAGGATGAACGGACGGCGGCCGAACCGGTCGGTGGCGGCGCCGACGAACGGCGTCAGCGTCACCACCACCAGGCCGGAGCACACCGCGCAGGTGAACGCCGTGCTGGGTGGCAGCTTCATGGTGTTGATGGCGTAGCTGGTGAGGTAGACGACGAACACGAAGTTGGCGATGCAGCCGACGATGCTGACGCCGAACGCCTGCAGCATGCGCAGCGGGAACTCGCGGAACGCCACCCGCAGCGGCGCCCGCTCGACCGTCTTGGCGACCACGGTGCGCGTGAAGGCCGGCGTCTCGTTCACTTTCTTGCGCAGGTAGTAGCCGATCGGCCCGAGGATGAAGCCGCACAGGAAGGGGATGCGCCAGCCCCAGGAATAGAAGTCGTCCTGCGACAGCAGCGACGACAGCAGCAGCGCCGAACTCGACCCGCTGAGCGAGCCGATCTGGGTGCTGAACTGCTGCCAGGCGCCGGTGAGGCCGCGCTGGTTGGGCTTGGAATACTCGACCAGGAACGCCGCCGCGCCGCCCCATTCGCCGCCGGTGGAGAAGCCCTGCAGCAGCCGGCAGACCATCAGCATCAACGGCGCCCAGATGCCGATCGACTGGTAGGTGGGGATCATGCCGGTGAGGCCGGTGGCCAGTGCCATCAGCACGATGGTGATCACCAGCGCCGCGCGCCGGCCCTTGCGGTCGCCATAGGCGCCGATGACGATGGCGCCGACCGGGCGCATCAGGAACGCCGCGCCGAAGGTGGCGAAGGCGCCGTACATCGAGCCGGACGGATAGAACGCGCGGGCAATCGCGACGGCGAAGAAACCGTAAATGGTGAAGTCGAAGAGCTCGAAGAAATTGCCCACCGCGCAGGACAGGATCGCGCGGCGGCGCGCCGCGGTCACTTCCTGTTCGGTCATGCCGGCCGGTCCGATGGTGGCTGCCTGCGACATGCGCCCTCTCCGGTCTTGCTGGTTGCCGTTCCCAGCGGATCGATCCGGTGGGACAGGACGCACCTAACAGATTCCGCCACCCGCCGCTATTGACCCGATCGCCCCGGCCTGTTGGATTTGGTTTCGACAATAACCTCGGGAACCACCATGCTCAGGATGCTCGCCATCGCGCTGGCCCTGTCGGCGGCTGCGGCCGGCGCACAGGCCAAGGACACGCTGTCGCTGGGCATGGTGCTGGAACCGCCGCACCTCGACCCGACCGCCGGCGCGGCTTCGGCCATCCGCGAAGTCACCTACGCCAACCTCTACGAGGGCCTGGTGCGCATCGACGCGCAAGGCGAGGTGCAGCCGGCGCTGGCAGCGTCCTGGACGGTCTCGCCGGACGGGCTGACCTACACCTTCCGGTTGCGCACCGGCGTTGCCTTCCACGACGGCGCCCCGTTCGACTGCGGCAACGTGACGTTCAGCTTCGGCCGCGCGATGGCGCCCGATTCGGTGAATGCCCAGAAGGGCCTGTTCGAGCCGATCGCGCGCACCGAATGCACCGACCCCGCCACCGCCGTGGTCACCCTGAAGCGCCCGACCGCCAGCTTCCTGTTCGGCATGGGCTGGGGCGACGCCGTCATGCTGTCGGCGAAGTCGGTCGGCGAGGACAAGACCAACCCGGTCGGCACCGGCCCGTTCCGCTTCCGCCGCTGGGTGCGGGGCGACCGCATCGAGATGGAACGCTTCCCGGGCTACTGGGGCACCCAGCCGAAACTGGCCGCGGTGACCTTCCGCTTCATGTCCGACCCCGCCGCGGCCGCCGCCGCCGTGATGGCCGGCGACCTCGACGCCTTCCCGAATTTCCCCGCACCGGAAACCCTCGACCGGCTGAAGGGCGACCCGCGCTTCGCCGTGGTGGTCGGCACCACCGAAGGCAAGACCATCCTGGCGCTGAACGACGCGCGCAAGCCGTTCGACGACGTGCGGGTGCGCCGTGCGCTGGCCTACGCCATCGACCGCCGGGCGCTGATCGACGGGGTGATGTCCGGCTACGGCGCGCCGATCGGCTCGCACTACGTGCCGAGCGACCCGGGCTACCTCGACCTCACCGGCGCCTACCCCTACGACCCCACGAAGGCGAAGGCGCTGCTGGCCGAGGCGGGCGTGCGGCCCGGCACCGCGATCGAGATCAAGCTGCCGCCGCCGGCCTACGCGCGCCGCGGCGGCGAGGTGATCGCGGCCTACCTGGAGCAGGTCGGGCTGAACGCCAAGCTGGTGCCGGTGGAATGGGCGCAGTGGCTTTCCGGCGTGTTCGCGCAGTCCGAGTTCGACGCCACCATCATCAGCCACACCGAGGCGCGCGACCTCGATATCTACGCGCGCGACAAATACTACTTCAACTACCGCTCGGACGCTTTCCGGGCGCTCTACCGGCAATACCAGGAGGCGATCGACCCGCAGCGGCAACTCGACCTGGTCGGGCAACTGCAGCGCCGGCTGGCCGAGGACGAACCCAACGTGTTCCTGTTCGCGCTCGCCAAGGTGGGCGTGTGGAACGCCAAACTGCGGGGGCTGTGGCAGAACAATCCGATTCCGGCCAATGACGTGACCGGGGCCAGCTGGGCGGAGTGAGCACGGCCCGCTTCGCGCTCTGGCGGCTGGCTGGCCTGGTGCTGACGCTGCTGGCGGCGTCGCTGGTCGTGTTCGTGGTGCTCGACATCCTGCCCGGCGATCCCGCCGCGCTGATGCTGGGCACCTCGGCACGCCCGGACACGCTGGCCGCGCTGCGCCACCAGATGGGGCTCGATCGGCCGGCCGTGCTGCGCTACGTGCTGTGGGTGTGGGGCCTGGTGCGCGGCGATTTCGGCACCTCCATCACCTACGGCGTGCCGGTGGGCGAATTGATCGAGGCGCGCGTCATGGTCAGCCTGCCGCTGGCCGCGATGGCAATCACGCTCTCCACCGCCATCGCCATTCCGGTGGGCGTGGCCGCCGCCGCCCGCCGCGGCCGTGCCGTCGATACCTCGCTGATGGGGGTCGCGCAGATCGGCGTGGCGGTGCCGAACTTCTGGCTCGGCCTGCTGCTCATCCTGCTGTTCTCGGTGGAACTCGCCTGGCTGCCGGCCAGCGGCTTCGCGGGCTGGGACAAGGGTGCCGGCGCCGCGCTGCGCTCGCTGCTGCTGCCGGCGCTCGCGCTCGCCCTGCCGCAGGCCGCCATCCTGGCTCGCGTCACCCGCTCCGCCGTGCTGGAAACGCTCGGCCAGGACTACGTGCGCACCGCGCTGGCCAAGGGACTCACCGGCCTGGCCGCGCTGTGGAAGCACGCGGTGCCGAACGCCCTCATCCCGGTGGTCACCATCCTCGGCCTGCAGTTCAGCTTCCTGCTCGCCGGCACCGTCATCATCGAGAACGTTTTCGCCTTGCCCGGGCTGGGCCGGCTGGTCTTCCAGGCGATCGAACAACGCGACCTCATCGTGGTACAGGACCTCGTCGTGCTGCTCGCCGGCAGCGTCATCGTGGTGAACTTCCTGGTCGACCTCGCCTACCTGTGGCTCGACCCGCGCCTGTCGCGCGACGCGCCGACATGAGCCGGGGCCACCTCAACCTGGCGCTGGGCGCCGCCGTTACGCTGGCGCTGGTCGGCATGGCCCTGCTGTCGCTGGCCTGGACCCCCTATTCGCCCACCCGCATCGATATCGTCCATCGCCTCGCCGCCCCCTCGGCCGCCCACTGGCTCGGCACCGACCCGTTCGGCCGCGACGTGCTGTCGATGATCATGGCGGGCGCCCGCAGTTCGCTCTCCGTGGCGCTCATCGCAGTCGCCGTGGGCGCGGGCATCGGCGTGCCGTTCGGCGCGCTGGCCGCCGCCGCCGGCGGCTGGATCGACCAGGCGGTGATGCGCTCCACCGACCTCGCCTTCGCCTTTCCCGCCCTGCTCACCGCGGTGATGATCGCCGCCGTGGCCGGGCCGGGCGCCACCAACGCCATGCTGGCGATCGGCATCTTCAACATTCCGGTGTTCGCCCGCGTCACCCGCGGCGCCGCACTCGCGGTGCAGGAACAGGACTTCGTCAGCGCGGCCCGCGCGGTCGGGCGCAGCGAAACCGCCGTCATGCTGCGCCACGTGCTGCCCAACATCTCCGCCGTGCTGCTGGTGCAGATCACCATCCAGTTCGCCCTGGCGATCGTCGCCGACGCCGGCCTGTCCTACGTCGGCCTGGGCACCCAACCGCCGGAGCCAAGCTGGGGCCGTATGCTGAACGACGCCCAAACCTTCATCTACCGCGCCCCCCTGCTGGCCGTGTTCCCAGGCCTGTCGATCACCCTCGCCGTGCTCGGCCTGAACCTCCTCGGCGACGGCCTCCGCGACCGATTCGACCCGCGTCTGGCCCGCGGAAGGTAAGCAAAGGCCAGGGGCTTTGCCCCATAAGCGCGAATCTACGACGGGCCGATTGGCCAAGCATCCCGCGAGCCAGCATTTTCTGCGCGTCCAACAGGTTTCCAAATCCAGCAGCCGC
>CAIMEK010000235.1 GCA_903839965.1 uncultured Acetobacteraceae bacterium
CCGATCACGGCGATGGTGCCGGTATTCTGTAGCCACTGCCAGGTCGGATATTCCGTGAAAACGGCGCTGATGTTGGCCCACACCAGCCGACTTGGCCAAAGCGAAGGCTGTGCGGCGAACACCTCCGGGCGCGGCCGCACCGAGGTAACGAACATCCAGTAGATCGGCCCCGCCATTACGAGTGCGCCGCAAGCGATCGGTAGCCACGAGACAAGCGGGAAACGCCTGGTCTGCGCCATCAGCCGCCTCCCATCGCCACTTCGGAGCGCCGCCCGAGCCGCCACTGCAGCACGGTGAAGACGAGGATCAGCACGTAAAGTGCAACCCCCATGGCGCAGGCGTATCCCATCTCGGAAGATGCGAACGCCAAATTGAAGATGTACTGGACGAGGACGGTCGTGGAAAAGCCTGGGCCGCCACCCGTCATGACGAAAACGAGATCAAAGACGTGAAACGAATAGATCACGTTGATGATCAGCAGCAGGAATGTGGCCGGGCGGAGCAATGGCCAGGTGATATGGAAAAACTGCTGCGGCGTCGACGCGCCGTCGATGCGTGCGGCTTCGTAGTATGTACGCGGGATCGACTGCAGCGCAGCGAGATAGATGATCATGCAGAAACCCACCCGCAGCCACAGCGTGGTGATGATCAACGACGGCATTGCCCAGGTCGGCGATGACAGCCAGTGCACGCGACCAAGGCCGACCCGTACCAGCAGTGCGTTGATGACGCCGTAATTGTCGTTGAACAACCACGAGGCGATGACAGCGGTCGCTACACCCGAGACCACGACCGGCATGAAATAGATGCTGCGCATGAGCGTGCGCGCGAACATCCGCTGATTGATTCCGACGGCGACAAAAAGACCCAACGCAATGCTCATTGGGACGGCGCCGCCGGCATAGAACAGTGTTTGCCGGAGCGCCGTCCAGAACTGGGGGTCGGTCAGCAGGCGGCGGTAGTTGGCCAGACCCGTGAAGGCGGTATCGCCGACCACGTCCCAATCGTGCAGGCTGATGAATACCGAATACCCAAGGGGGAACAGCATGAACAGGGAAAACAAGGCAACGTTCGGAGCAATGAAGAAGTAGGGAACCAGGCCCTGCGGGCTGCTCTTGCGGATGCGGAAGATACGTTGCCGCAACCGGGCCGTCGCATTGCCGCCTTGCCGCACCGCCATCGTTCAGGCCCCTGTGATCGTCCGGATCGCCGCATCGATGTTGCGCCCGGTGGTCTCCGGCGACTGGTCCGATGTGAACGCAAGATCCAACTCGTCGGCCATGCGCTGATTGATTCTCGACCAGATCGGTAGCCCGACCGTGCGAGCCAGGTTCTCGGGCACCGTCGTCGCCTGCTCGACAAACACCTTCATCGCGTCTGGCCGATAGCCGTAGTCCAGGGTCTCGTGGGTGAGGGCCACCCGGGTCGGCAGCAGCGCCGCGTCCCTGGCAAAATCGCGCATGGACTGCTCGCTGGCCAGGAACTTCAGGAAATCCGCCGCCGCTTCGGGGGTCTTGCAGTCTCGGGATACGGCGATGCAGTTTCCGCCCATGTCGGAGGCCATGGCAACGTCGCGCGGCATGTAAGTGACTTTCCACGGGATCGTGGCGTTGTCGCGCAGGAAGGAGAGATGCCAGTCCCCGCCGAGGTACATCCCAAGAGTGCCGTTGGCGAACAGATTTTGCGGCTGTTCGTGGCTTTTGATCGCAGTGGACGGCGGCGTCAGCCCCTCCTTGAAGAACGATTGCGTCCAGGCGATCGTCTCAATCCCTATCTTCGAGCCGATCTGCGGAGTCTTGAAATCCTCCGCGAGGACGCGCCCGCCATGCTGATAGAGGAACGGCAACCAACGGTAGGCGTTGGAGTCCTGCCATATCATGGCCGTCGCGTAAGGAAAGCCGCCGTCCTTTTTGATCCGACGCGCAATCTCGGTGTACTGCGCCCAGGTCCAGCAGGTGTCGAGACTGGTGGGCGGGACAATTCCCAGTTTCTCGAACAGGGGAACGTTGTAGAACAGCGCGATGGTATCCGTGTGGTACGGCATGGCGAATGTCTTGCCGGCGTTGTTCACCGCCTGCCACATCGCCTGCACGAAGGCGCTGCCGTAATCCGGCGGCAGGTAAGGCGTGAGATCGACGACGGTGCGCCCGTTCACGTAGCGGCCGACCTGCTGATACTGAATACGGAACATGTCCGGCGCCTGCCGGCCGGCGAGCCGGGTGTCGATCTGCTGGTAGAACTGGCCGAACGGCGTTACCTCCAACTTCATTTCAACGTTGGGATGCAACTGCAGATACTTGTTGATGATGTTACGGTGGGCATTCTCCGACGAGCGATCTCCCCAGATCGCGAGCGTGAGGGAAACCTTTGCCTGTGCCCGTGCGCTGTGCCCGACAGCCACGCTCGCGCCAGTGGCGAGCCCGAGTTTCAGGATATCGCGTCGCCCGCTTGGCCGGGCGGTCCGAATTGGACTCGCAATCCTACCTTTTGGCATCGTTTTTTCCTTTTTTTCTTTTGTGGGCCTTGTCGGCTGTTGCGCCGCACGATTCCCGGATAACGAGAGTTACCGGCACGGTCTGGTGCAATGCGGGGATTGGCGCGCCGTCGATCATCGCAAACAGCATTTCCACGGTGAACCGGTTTCGCTCGTGGGCAACTGTGGTGAGTTCCGGGGTGCTGAAGGCCGACGACACTGTGTTGTCGAAACCGACAACAGCCAGATCGTCCGGCACCCGCCGACCTGACCGGCGCGCGCCATGCAGGGCGCCGCAGGCAAGTTGGTCATTGTAGGCGAAGATGGCGGTGGGGCTTGTCGAACGCTTGGTCAGCAGCGACCGGGTCGCGGCGGAACCGCCGGCAAGCGTGTTGTCGGTCTCGACGATCAGGTTCGGCTCCGCCGCTATGCCGGCCTCGCACAAGGCGCGCAGGTAGCCGTTTCTTCGGCCGTCCCGGGCATGGTGCTGGGTGATGTGCGCGATCCGGCGATGGCCGAGTGCGATGAGGTGCCGCGTTGCGATATAGCCGCCCAGCTCCAGATCGACCGAAACACTGGGCAGAGCCAGGTCTTCTCCGCGCCGCTGAAGAACGACGCTTGGAATGCGTCGGGTCGCCAGTTGACGCAACGCACCTTCGTCGCCAGCGTAGCGTGAGGCGATGATGACCGCATCGGCCGTTCCGGCCAGAACGTGGGCAATCGCAGCCGCTTCTTCCGTAACGTTTCGCGCGATTACAACATTAGTTGAGTATTTACGCGCGATCGCGGCGTCCTGTACTTCGCCTATCGCTTCGGCGAAAAAAGGATTTTCGAGGGAGGGAGAAATGACTGTTACCACATTCGAACTGCGGCGCCGCAAACTCAAGGCAGCATAATTGGGGACGTAGTCGAGTTCCTTGGCGGCGGAAATGATCCGCCGTTGCGTCGCTGCAGCAACCCGGACCTGATCGCCCCGGCCGCTCAGCACCAGCGACACGGTCGGCTGCGAGACACCTGCGAGACGCGCTACGTCCTGGCTCGTGGTGACCAAAGGCTGAAGCCCATCGCCGACCCGGCAAGCTCCTCGTTTCATCGCCCGTTTTGCTAATCCCTATTAGCTAGCCTGTCGCCATATAGCCGTAAAGTCAAGTGCCGAACTCCAGCCGCCGATGCCATCGGCAGGAGTGGGCGACGCTGCGCGTCGCGTTGGCGGCGATGCGCCCATCGGTGTCGGTCGAGCTGATGCAGCAGATAGAACGGTACGAGGCGCTGCCGCTGCGCTACAGCCACGTGATCGGGGTCCACCGTGAGCCGCAGCGCTTCGTGGCGACCGAGGGCCTATCGGCCGAGGACGCGGCCAAGAGGTCGTCATCGTTCAAAAGGTGGCACTCCACGTTCCGCTGCCGGGCGCGTGGGACATATTGGTGGGGCGCCATCAAGCGGCGCCACTCGACCATTGGGTACGTTAGCTCAATGGAGTTCGAGCGAATGGCCGCGATGGCTCAAGGTGAGTGTCCACGAGATCGGCGGCAACTCAGACAGATTCCATCCGGCCAAAAGAGCCAGCCTTTGGAAGGGTCATCGTTCAGGGCAGGTCACTTCTGAACCGCCAGAATAGCTAGCGGGGCCGTATTGACATAGTGAGTATACACATGTATACACCAATAGGTTCCTGAATCGACACGAACAGAGTGCGACAGTCGGGGGCTACACGAGGCCACATAAAGGCACGTCGAAGAGGAAACAGCCGTGGATGCAAGCTCGTCAATCCTGCACGAAATAGAACCGATCGAACGGGAGACAATACGCCGGGTAGCCTGGCGACTTATGCCGTTGCTCGTGCTCGGATATTTCTGCGCCTACCTGGACCGCTCGAACGTAGGCATGGCCGGGCCCACAATGACCCCTGACCTAGGATTTTCGAACGCGGTGTTTGGCTTCGGCGCCGGACTTTTCTTCCTTGGGTACTTCCTGGCTGAAATTCCGAGCAACCTGTTCCTCAATAAGGTCGGGGCGCGGATCTGGTTCGCCCGCATCCTGATCACCTGGGGTATCATCTCCGGGCTGACCGCCTTCGTGTGGAGCGATTGGAGCTTTTACGCCAACCGCATCCTCCTCGGACTGGCCGAGGCCGGGTTCTATCCGGGAGTGGTCCTCTACCTGACCTGGTGGTTCCCCTCCTACTATCGAAGCCGCATGATGGCGATGTTCCAGTCGGCAAGCGTGATCTCGCTGTTTGTCGGACCGCCGATCGGGGGACTGCTGCTGTACATGGACGGGCTGCTAGGGTTCCACGGGTGGCAGTGGCTGTTCATCATCGAGGCGCTGCCGCCGATCATTATGTGCTTTGTCATGTTCTTCTTGTTGACCGACCGGCCGACCGACGCAACTTGGCTCAGGCCGGACCAACGGGCTTGGCTGAATGAACGGCTGTCCTCGGAGCGGGCGCAGCGCGAAGCAATCCGGAAATATTCTCTCGGCGAGGCGTTCCGCAACTCAAAAGTATGGTTGCTGACGTTGTCGTGGTTCGGCCTGAACGTGGCGGGCTACGGGTTGATTTTCTTTCTGCCGCTGATCGTCAAGGGCCTCGGGGTTCCCGCCGGCTTCGTTGGGCTGGTCAGCGCCCTGCCTTACCTGTGCGCGTTCGTGGCAATGAACCTCTGGGGCTGGCACTCCGACAAAACTGGCGAGAGGAGCTGGCACGCGGCCGGCGCTTGTTTGCTCTGCGCGACGGGACTGGCAGCCTGCACTCTGATCGGCCTCGGTCATCCCGCCGTGACGATGATTGCACTCTGTCTCGCGGCTATGGGCTCGCAGTGTGTCGCAGCGGCCTTCTGGGCGCTGCCCAGCGCAATGCTGACCGGCGCGGCTGCAGCGGGCGGCATAGCCCTGATCAATTCGATCGGAAATCTCGGCGGTTGGCTCGGGCCGACCGTCTATGGGTTGGTGAAGGATGCGACCGGCAGTACCAGCTTCGGGCTGCTGTGCCTGGCGGGGGCGCCGGTCATTTCCGCAATCGTGCTGGTTGTGGTCGGTCATGACCGCCGAACGGAACGCATGCTGGTGCGCAAATAGAACAAGTCCAGGGGGCTCCAGCCCCCTGGACGCGTGCGCGTTCAGCCATAAGGGTCTGCCGCGTCGCGCAGCCCGTCGCCAAGGAAGTTAAACGCCAGAACGACGA
>CAIMEK010000236.1 GCA_903839965.1 uncultured Acetobacteraceae bacterium
CCGGCGCCGGCGCCCCCCCCGCCGCCACCACCGCAGACCGAAGCCGAGGCGCCGCCCCCACCGCCGCCACCGCAGACCGAGGCCGAGGCGCCGCCCCCACCGCCGCCGCCGCCACCACAGACCGAAGCCGAGGCGCCGCCGAAGCTGCCGGAAAAGCCGGCGTGGCAGCCCACCGCGCTGCTCGGCGCCGGCACGCTGGGGGCGACGGAAATCGTCGGCAATCCGCTGCTGCCGGCGGTCGGCGAACGGGGCAATCTGCCGCCACCCTATCCGCCGCTGTCCGCGCAACTCGGCGAACAGGGCGAGGTGGTGGTGCGCATGCTGATCGGGCGGGACGGGTCGGTCACCGCGGTCGAGGTGCTGCAGACCTCGGGCTATCCGCGGCTCGACGAGGCGGCCCAGGCGGCCACCGCGCGCTGGCGGTTCACCCCGGCGGTGCGCAACGGCCAGGCCGTGGAGTCGGACCAGGTGCTGGCGATACACTTCCGGCTGAACTGACCGCGGGGAAACGGCAATGGTACGGATCGACCGGGTGACGACGCGCGGCGGCGACGGCGGGCAGACCTCGCTCGGCGACGGCGAGCGGGTGGCCAAGGACGCGCCGCGCATCGAGGCGCTGGGCGCGGTGGACGAGGCCAACGCGGCGCTCGGCGTGCTGCGCGCGGG
This sequence comes from uncultured Acetobacteraceae bacterium, assembly GCA_903839965.1. Classification (GTDB taxonomy): domain Bacteria; phylum Pseudomonadota; class Alphaproteobacteria; order Acetobacterales; family Acetobacteraceae; genus Rhodovastum. The sequence goes on from CAIMEK010000236.1 coordinate 667, forward strand.
CCTGGCCGGGGAGGCCTGGGCGGAGGACATGCTGGGGCGGATGCAGAACGACCTGTTCGACATCGGCGCCGACCTGTGCGTGCCGGGCGAGGCCGGCGACCGGCTGCGCCTGACCGAGGCGCCGGTGCTGCGGCTGGAGCGGGAAGTGGCGGCGATGACGGCGGGGCTGCCGGCGCTGACCAGCTTCGTGCTGCCGGGCGGCACGCCGGCGGCGGCGCAGGCGCATGTGGCGCGCACGGTGCTGCGGCGGGCAGAGCGGCGGGTGGTGTCGCTGGCCCGCGCGGAGGCGCTGAATCCGCTGCTGGTGCGCTACCTGAACCGCGCCTCGGACCACCTGTTTGTTCTTGCCCGGCGGCTGAACGCGGGAACGGACGTACTGTGGGTGCCCGGCGCCGGGCGGTAAGGCGGTTGCATCAGCGCTGCGGGCCGAACAGCTTGCCGAGTTCGGCCACCGGGCGGAACGCGGTGGTGACGTCGCCGACCAGGATCGGGTTGCGCGGGTCGAGCACCAGCACCGGCGCGCCTTCGGCCATGTCGAAATTCTCCAGGCTGGCCCACACCAGGTTCGGCGACATCGCGGCGTTGAAATAGAAGGTGCGGTTGGTCAGGTCGACCAGGCTCATCCATTTCGGGTCCCACACGTCCGTCGAGCCGCCGCCGGAGTAGTCGTGCGCGCCGAACGGCACCTGGGCATCGCGGATCACCGACAGCAGCATGGCGGCGGCCTGGCGGTAGGTCTCCGGCCGCGGCAGCGTCGACAGATAGGTGGAAAGCCGCACGAACCGGCTCATCGGGTCGATGTCGCCGGGCGTTGGCAGGGCGCCGCCGAATGCCTTGTAGCGTTTCAGGTTCTCCAGTTGCTGCGGGTAGGCCGGCTCGTTGGTCATCACCGCGTACTGCCGGCCGTGGTGCACGGTCAGCTTGCCGTCGATGAATTCGATGACCGCGGAATCGCCGCCGGCGTCCTCGATCGCGACGTGCACCGGCAGCACCTTGGCCGCGCCGGCGACCAGCACCGGCGCGGCGACGATCTGGATGCGCGGCAGGTCGACCAGGGCGTCCTGCACGGTGGCGAAATTGTCGAGCAGGTACTGCGCCCAGAGCACGTAGGAGAGGCCGGGGCGGCCGTCGCGCGGCTCGTAGCTGGCGTCCTGCAGCCACAGCAGGTGGGCGCCCAGGCCCTTTTCGTTCACCCCGTCGTCGATGCCCGCGCCCTGCATCGCGGAAACCGCGAGGCTGGCGAATTTCGACGTCCAGCGCAGCGCCCCCTCGAAGTCGCCGCCGTGGCGGTGCAGCCCGCGCGGGAACATGACGAGGTTCGGCAGGTCGTCGGTATAGAATTCCATGGTGCGGGCGGCCAGCACCGCCTGGCCGTTGTCGCCCCAGAGAACGCGCGAGCAGGCTTCGGCAGCCGGTCTGCACAGCACGGCAACGGCAATGATTGCGCTACCGAAAAGCAGGGCTCGGCGCATGGCGGAACCTCCATCGGGCTGACGTTTCAGGTTAGCACCGATTCGGCGGGTCCCGCCAGGACCTCAGAACACCAGTTGCGCGCCGACCACGGCGAGTACGGTGGCGAGCATGCCGCGCATCACCACGTCGGGCACCCGTGTCGCGGTGTAGCTGGACAGCACGATGCCCGGAATGGAACCGCACAGCAGCGACAGCAGCACCGTGGCGTTCACCGAGCCCAGCCACCAGTGGCCAAGCCCGGCGATCAGGGTCAGCGGCACGGCGTGGGCGATGTCCGAACCGACGATCACCGCCATCGGCCAGCGCGGATAGAGCAGCAGCAGCACCGTGACGCCCAGCGCGCCGGCGCCCACCGAGGAAAGCGTGACCAGAACGCCGAGCGCCCCCCCGAGGGCGACGGTGAGCACCGCCGCCCGCCGCGGCGCGATCCCCTCCAGCCACGGTCCCGCGAACGCCAGGAACTGGTTGCGAAACACCAGCGCGGCCGCGTTCAGCAGCAGCATGACGCCGAGGATGGTGGCGATCACCCCACCGCCATGGCGGCCGAGGCCGGTCCAGGAAATCACCAGCAGGGTCAGCACGGTGGTCGGGATGCTGCCGCTGGCCAGGCGCACGACGACCCGCCAGTTCACGGTGCGGTTGAACCCGTGCACCAGGGTGCCGGCGGTTTTGGTCAGCGCGGCGTAGAGCAGGTCGGTGCCGACCGCGGTGCCGGGTGCGACGCCGAACAGCAACACCAGCAACGGTGTCATCAGGGAGCCGCCGCCGACGCCGGTCTGGCCCACCAGGAAGCCGACCAGGAACCCCGAAAGCACGTAAAGCGGGTTGATGATGTCGAGCATGCCCTGTGATGCTCGGGCAGCCCCGGCGCAGTAGCAAGCATTATCGGGCGGCGCGTCATGGATTGTGTTGACCCATCCACCCAGCCGCGAAGAAAAGCTGTGTTTTTTAGACTGTAAAGACGCGTCGAGTCACGCTTAATTCATCTTGTCCGACATGATTACAGACTGAACACCTTACCTACCGCCGCCGGCACCACCACTGCATCGCCGAACGCGCGCTCCAGCGCGTTCACTCCCCGCCAGCCCGTGCAATGCGCCGGCGCGATCAGGTCCAACCCGAAGCGGGCAAGATCGCGCACGGTATCTGCGATGTTCGCCTCGGTCGGGCCGGCCAGGTGGAAGCCGCCCATCACGGCATGCAGCCTGATGTCGGGAAAGCAGGTCCGCGCATGGTGCAGCACGTTGACGATACCGGCGTGCGAGCAGGCACTGAACACCACCAGCCCCTTGTTGCGCACATGCACGGCCAGGAAGCGTTCATCCGCCATCAGCGGGTCCGGCTCCCACGGCGCCTGCCCGGCGGGGCGCCTGACCTGGCCGGGCAGAGCCTGCTCATAGGCGGTGATCCGGGGGATTTCGCCGCTGACGAAGAACCTGTCGTCGAGCGCGGTCAGTGGGGCATTGGTAACCACCGGCTCGGCCCCGAAGTTGCGCCATTCCCCCGGCGCAGGAACGGTCTCCATCGGCAGCACGCCGCCGTCGGACTGGCGCATGCCGCGCTCGTGGAACATGCCGGGATGCAGGTAGAGCGGCACCGGCCTGGCGCCGTTGGCGGCCAGGATCATCGCGAGCGCGCGGGGGATGCCGCCGGCATGGTCCCAGTGGCCGTGCGAGAGCATCACCGCCTCGATGGCACCGAAATCGATGCCGAGGCGCGTTCCGTTGCGCTCCACCGCGTAATCCACCGGGCCGCCGTCGAACAACATGCTGCGGGCCCCGCCCGCGGCGTGCGCGGTGATCACCAGCGACAGGCCGTGATTGGCGCAGCACAGCGATCCGCCGGCCATCAGCCGCATGCCGCGGCGCTGCAGCCCAGCCCATTCGCGGGTGACGTTGGCGGGCGTGGAGGAGAGGCTGTCGGTGACGTTGTCCACCAGCACCTGGATATCCAGGCGATCGACGGGCGCAAGCGGCATCGGGGGTGGCCTTGCCGGAAAGGCCAAGCATCCGCGAAGGATGGGCGGAAAGCAACCGGAACCGAAACGCAACCCGGCGATTCCGTCATTGCGAAGGCCGCCGATCGGCGTCAAACCTGTCGCCATGACCTACACCGATCCGACCTGCGTCGATTGCCCCCCCACCGTGCGGGCCTGCCGCACCGCCGAAGCCGCCGTGCGCGGGCCCGGCTTCTGCCCCGCCAAGATCGACCCCGAGACCCAGGCCAGGGCGCGCGCGCTCTACGACGACCCCGAATCGGCGCGCATGGCCCGCTGCTCCGCGGTGGTGGAAAGCGCGGGCTACTGCAAATGGACCCGCGTGCAGGAGGTGATCGAATTCGCCAAACGCATGGGCTGGCACAAGATCGGCATCGCCACCTGCGTCGGGCTGCTCGACCTGTCGAACGTGCTGGCCGGCATCCTGCAGAGCCACGGGCTGGAGGTGATCTCGGTCGCCTGCAAGAACGGCAGCATCCCGAAGGAGGAGCTGGGCGTGACCGACGCCGAGAAGGTGCGACCCGGCGGCTTCGAGGCCGCCTGCAACCCGATCGCGCAGGCCGAGCTGCTGAACGCGCACGGGGCCGAGTTCAACGTGGTGATGGGGCTGTGCGTGGGCCACGACAGCCTGTTCTTCAAACACGCCAACGCGCCGACCACCGTGCTGGTCGCCAAGGACCGCGTGCTCGGCCACAACCCGGTGGCGGCGTTGGAGATGGCCGGTGGCTACTACGCGCACCTGTACGGGCCGCTGAAGGCGGCGGTGAAGCGGCGCGGCAAAAAGTAGCGCCGCCCGCGGGACCCCTCCCCCCGGCCCCTTCCCAGGGGGAGAAGTGGGTCAGTACCTCAGGCGGGCGCCGGCCAGGAAGCTGGGTCCGGGGGTCTGGAAGCCGCTGGCGGGCTCGTAGCGCGAGCCGCCGATGTTGCGGGCGTCGACGAACAGGGTGACCTTCGGCGTCACCGCGTAGCTCACCGCCAGATTGAAGATCAGCCCCTGCCGGGTCATGCCGAGGCCGGCCGGGAAGCCGTTGTCGTCGACCAGGTAGTCCATGTCGCCCGAGGCATAGATCAGCTCCGGCGCGATGGTCAGCCCTGGCAGCGGGGTGGCGCGCAGGCTGGCGCTGGCCTGGTTGCGCGGCCGGCGCAGCAGCGCCGCGCCGTTGCCGCCATGCGCGTCGGTATAGGTCCACGACAGCACCGCCTCGGCCCAGTCGACCGGCCGCAGCGTCACGCTGGCCTCGACGCCGCTGGTGCGCGCGTGCGCGACGTTCTGCGCGGTGGAGGAGGAAAAGTCCGGCGCATAGACGACCTGGATGAGGTCGCGGATGCGGTTGGCGAACAGCGTGACGTCGACGGTGGCGCCGTCGCGCCGGCCCAGCACGGGAACGTCGACCGCCCAGCCCACCTCGCCGCCTTCGCTGCGCTCGGGCCGCAGCGCCGGGTTGCCGACGTAGCCGAAGCTGTCGACGCCGAACAGGTCGTAGAGCGACGGCGCCCGGAAGCCGGTGCCGTACGACAGCTTCAGCCGCGACCACAGCTCCGGCAGCGCCAGCACGCCGCCGGTGCGCCAGGTGAAGGCGTCCCCGCCATAGGTGGCGCTTTCCTGGCGCAGCCCGGCGCTCAGCGTCAGCCGGCCGAACAGCGTGGTCTGCAGGCCGGCGGTGCCGGCGGTGTGTTTGGCATTGGCGCTCACGTCGGAGACGAACGGGAAGCCGCCGAAGCTTTGGTTCAGGTGCGAACTGGAACTGTCCATCAGGTGCTCGGCACCGAAGGTGAGCGCGCTGCTGCGGGCGGCGCCCCAGTCCGGCAGGTGCACCGTGTTGGCCCACTCGAACGCGGTGCGCCTGCCGTTGTAGCGGGTGGTGCCGGAGGTCTGGTTCGGGTCGGCCGGCTCCAGCGGTTCGTTGTAGCGGCGCAGCGTGTCGAGATGGGCCACCGAGAAAGCGGTCTCCCACACGCCGTCGAACAGTTTGGAGGTCACGCCGAGCCGGCCGATGAAGCTGCGGTCCCGCCCCGTGTAGTCGTTGGCGTCGTAGGCCGGCGAGCCCAGCTCATCGAGCCCGAACACCGAGGTGCGGTAGCGCAGCAAGCCATAGAAGCGGGTGCCCTCGATCGGGGTGATGCCGAGGTTGAGGGTGGCGAGCTGCGAGCGGTAACCGTTGCGCGCGCCGGTGTAGACGCGTTCGCGCTTCGGCGTGCTGTCCGAGCCGTCCTGCGAGCGCCCCTCGACGGCGGCGCTATAGTCGAACATGCCCTCCGCGCCGTACAGCGTGGCGCCGGCCAGGCCGTTGATCGGCAGCCCGCCGGCCAGCACCGCGGTGGCGTGCGGGCCGCCGCTGCCCTTGCGGGTGATCAGGTTGATCACCCCGCCGATGGCGCCGGACCCGTACAGCCCCGACATCGGCCCGCGCACCACCTCGATGCGCTCCACGTCGGCCAGCGAATCGACGCCGAAGTTGAACGCGCCGGAGGGGTCGGACGGGTCGTTCAGCGGCGCCCCGTCGCGCAGCACCAGCACGTGGTTGGAATTGGTGCCGCGAATGAACACGCTGGCGTTGCCGCCGTTGCCGCCGGACTGCACCAGGCGCAGCCCCGGCACCGCCGACAGGGCGTCGGTGAGCGTGGTGTAGCCGCGGGTCTCGATGGTGCGGCGGTCGATGACGGTGACGCCGGCGGGGATCTGCTCGGCCAGGGTGGGAATGCGGGTGGCGGTGATGACGCGCTCGGGCAGCAGCACGTCGTTGGCGGCGGCGGGGGGAGCATCCTGCGCCCAGGCGCAGGTGGGCAGGGCAAAAACGAACGACAGCAGCAGGCGGCGCATGCGAAACTCCGTGCGGCGGGGACCCTTCGGCAAGGGTCCGATCGACAGGTCGAATGCCGCCTACGGGTCTCTCTCCCGCTGCGCCGGCTTACCCCGCCCGTCGCGCGCGCGCAGTCTCGGTGCCGGCCGGTCTCCTGGCTCGCGGCGTCCGGCCCCGCCTTCTCGCCCCGTACCCGGGGGCAATGGCCGTGGGGACCGGCAGCGGACGCCTCAGCGTCGCATCGCCGCCTACAGTTGCGGGGGCAGCCGCGGCCTGACCCTGGGGGCCATTCGCGCGTTCCCGTTTCAGCCCTTGCGGGCCACCGTCACCTGGGGCGACAGTAGCCACCCGTGCCGGGAAACGCCAGGGGCGAAACGTTGCCGGAGGAGTTTCTCCCCGGCGCAGCGCGACGCGGGCGAGGAGGTGACAGTGGGCGAGCCGAACATCCGCGGCGTGGCGGCAACCCCGCCGGGCCTGCCTGCGTCGGGCGTTTGGTGAGCGCGCCGTCGGTCGCCCTGGTCACCGGCGGGTCGGGCGGCATCGGTGCGGCGATCTGCCGCCACCTGCTGGAACTCGGGGCGGAGGTGGTGTCGCTGGCGCGCACCGCGCCGGCCTGGCAGCATCCGCGGCTGCACGCCGTCACGCTCGACCTGATGGACCCCGAGGCGACCGCCAGGACGGCGGCGGAACTGGCCGCGCGGTTCCGCATCAGCCACATCGTCCACAATGCCGGCGCGCTGCGCCCGGACCCGGTGGAAGAGGTGAAGCTGCAGGACCTGAACGCCCTGGTGCAGTTGCACCTGGCCTCGCCGCTGCTGCTGGTGCAGGCGGCGCTGCCGGCCATGAAGTCGGCCGGGTTCGGGCGGATCGTGCTGCTGTCGTCGCGCGCCGCGCTGGGCTGGCGCAACCGTTCGGCCTACAGCGCCACCAAGGCCGGGCTGATCGGCATGGCGCGCACCTGGGCGCTGGAACTGGCGCCGCACGGCATCACGGTGAACGTGGTGGCGCCGGCCCGCATCGCCGACACGGCGATGTTCCATGAAACGGTGCCCCCCGGCAGCGAGCGCGAAGCCAGGCTGGCGGCCAGCATCCCGGTCCGCCGGCTGGGCCAGCCCGACGACGTGGCGCGCGCGGTGATGTTCTTCGCCGCGGCGCAAGCCGGCTTCATCACCGGGCAGACGCTGTACGTATGTGGCGGCTCCTCGCTGGGCAGCCCTTTGCTTTAAGGCAAACATGACCGCGCACCGCCCCCCCCTGCTGGCCGCCATTTTCGATGTCGACGGCGTGCTGCTCGCCTCGCCGCACGAGCGCGCCTGGCGCGCGGCGCTGGACGGCTTCGCCGACCCGGCGGGCTTCACCACCGAATTCTACCAGGCCCAGGTGGCCGGCAAGCCGCGCGGCGACGGCGCGCTGGCCGCACTGACGGGGCTGGGCGTGGCCGACGCGCCGGCGCGAGCGCTGGCCTATGCGGAGCACAAGCAGCATCTGCTGGAGGAATTCATCGCCGCCGGCGCGTTCACCGCGTTTTTCGACGCGGTGCGGCTGGCGCAGGCGTTGCACGCCAGGGGCCTTAAGCTGGCGGTAGCATCCTCGTCGAAGAATGCCAGCGCGATGATGCGCCAGGTTCGCCTCGACAACGGCCAGAAGCTCGGCGACCTGTTCGACGCCGACCTGTCCGGCCGCGACCTGGCGCACGGCAAGCCGGACCCGGAGATTTTCCTGCTCGCCGCCAACGCGCTCAAGGTCGAGCCGGCCCGCTGCGTGGTGGTGGAGGACGCGCCCTCCGGCATCCAGGCGGCGCGCGCGGGCGGCATGGCGGCGCTGGGCATCGCGCGGCTGGGCGATGCGGCGCTGCTGCAAGCCGCCGAAGCCGACCTGGTGGTGACCGATCTCGACAACGTGGACACGGATGCGCTCGCGGCCGGCGTGCTGCGCGCCAAGTAGAGCACAAGGAACAACCCCCTATGCGCGACCCGCTACCGCCGACCAACGACCCCGACTGGGTGCTCGATGCGCCCGGCTTCGACGTTTTTCGCGAACATGGGATCGAATCGCGCTTCGCCATCGGCAACGGCTTCCTGGGCGTGCGCGCCTCGCGCACCGTCGGGCGCGGGCCGACCTGGACGACGTGGCAACATTCGCTGATCTGGGCCTCGTGGCCACGCACCTACGTCGCGGGGCTGTTCGACACCCCCAACACCGAGCCGCCGGTGCCGGCGCTGGTGCCGGTGGCGGACTGGCTCAGGGTGGTCATCCAGCTCGACGGCCAGACCCTGCTGTTGCGCCGGGGCGAAACGCAGAGCCACGAGCGCAAGCTCGACATGAAGCGCGGGCTGCTGTGGGTGAACTGGAAGCAGCGCACGCCCGCCGGCATCGTGGTGCAGGTGCGCACGCTGCGGCTGGTCTCGCAGGCCGAGCGCGCGCTCGGGCTGCTGTTCCTCTCGCTGGAGCTGGACCACGACGGCGTGGAGGTGATGCTGGAGGCCTCCTTCGAATCGGCCGGCGTGGGCATGCGGGCGATGCGCGTCGAGGAGGAACTCGGCGTGTGGCACACCAGCGAATCGGGCAAGGGCCTGGCGATGGCGGGCTCGGCGGTACTGACGCTGGAGGACTACGTGCGCACGCCCTCCGCGGTGGGCCCGCTGCGCCGGGAGTGGCGCTGGCGCTCGGTGGCCGGGCAGGCCGCCTCCCTGGAGCGGCTGCTGGCGGCGGCGCGCACCGATACGCCGGAGGAGGACCCCGCCCCGCTCGCCACCGCGATGCTGCGGCGGGCCAAGGCGGTGGGCGGCGGCGCGGTGCTGGCCGCGCACACCGCGGCCTGGGCCACGCGCTGGCAGCTCAGCGACGTGGCGATCGAGGGCGACAAGGAACTCGACCGCGGCCTGCGCTTCGCCATCTACCACCTCAACAGCGCCGCCAACCCGGAAGACCCGCGGGTTTCCATCGGCGCGCGCGGGCTGACCGGCGACGCCTATCTCGGCCACGTGTTCTGGGACACCGACATCTACCTGCTGCCGTTCTACATCGCCACCTGGCCGGAGGCGGCGCGCAGCCTGCTCATGTACCGCTATCACACGCTGGCGGGCGCGCGCGCCAAGGCCAGGCGCGGCGGCTGGCGCGGCGCGCTGTTCGCCTGGGAGTCGGCGGATACCGGCGAGGAGACCACGCCCGATCAGGTGATCGGCCCCTTCGGGCTGCCGGTGGATGTGCTCTCCGGCAAGCAGGAACAGCATATCGCCAGCGACGTGGCCTATGCGGTGTGGCAGTACTGGCGCGCCACCGGCGACGTCGCCTTCCTGCTGGAGGCGGGCGCGGAGATCCTGCTGGAAACCGCCCGGTTCTGGGCCAGCCGGGCGAAGCTTGAGGCCGACGGGCGCCGCCATATCCGGGGCGTGATCGGGCCGGACGAATACCACGAGGGCGTGGACGACAACGCCTACACCAACATCCTCGCCCGCTGGAACATCGCGCGCGCGTTGGAGCTGGTCGGCATGCTGCGCCTGCGCTGGCCCACGCGCTGGCACGAGCTGGGCGCCCAGCTGGGGCTGGACGCGCCGGAGCTGGCGTTGTGGGCGGAGGTGGTCGCCACGCTGGTGACCGGCCAGGACTCCGCAACCGGCCTGATCGAGCAGTTCGCCGGCTTCCACCAGCTCGCCCCCATCGACCTGTCGCAGCCCGAGTACGCCAGCCGCAAGATGCCGATGGACGTGGTGCTGGGGCACGACGCGACGCAACGCACGCAGGTGGTGAAGCAGGCGGACGTGGTGGCGCTGCTGGCGCTGGTGCCGGAGGAATTCGACGCGACGACGCGGCAGCTGAACTACAGCCATTACGAACGGCTCTGTTCGCACGGCAGTTCGCTCAGCCGCTCCATGCATGCGCTGGTGGGCGCGCGGGTCGGGGCGGCGGAGCTGGCGCTGCGCTACCTGAAGGAGACCGCGGCGCTCGATTTGTCGCCGAATGCGGCGGACAGCGCCGGCGGGGTGCACATCGCCGCCCTCGGCGGGCTGTGGCAGGCCGTGGTGTTCGGCTTCTGCGGGCTGTCGCTGGGCGGCGATAAGCTTGCGCTGGCGCCCGCGCTGCCGGCGGACTGGCAGAGCGCGACGTTGCGCGTGTGCTGGCACGGGCGGCGGGTGAAGCTGCGCATCACCGGCGGCGGGCGCGACGTGGAAGCGACGCTGGAGGCCGGCGAGGCCATGTCGCTGGTCGTGCACGGCGTGGAACGGATGCTGCAACCGGCCTAGCCGGAAAGCGCGGCGCCGGAGGCTCCCGGCGCCGCCGCCGAAGCAGAAAATCAATACAAACGGGCCGCGAAGAACAGACCCGCAACAATACTTGCCGAGGGAACCCCCTGGTGGAAAAGCACAGGGCCATGTTCCCGCACATGTGAGCGAGGCCTCGCTTTCCTGTGATCGTGGTTCCACCCCATGGATGATATTTGTGCCATGCCAGCAACCGCCGGTAGCCATTTGCCGCCGACAGTGGCTGATGGAAAAGGAACCGGGAAACCATGGCCGCTTACACCTGGGCTCTCGCAGCCAACGGCAACTGGGACAGCAGCGCCAATTGGACAGGTGGACCCTTGGGGACCTTCCCCGGCGTGGGGGACACCGCGACCATCGACCTCCCCGGCAGCTACACCGTGGTGTCCGATTCCCCGACGGAGGCAGCCGCCAGCGTGCTGCTGAACGATGCTTCGGCCACGCTTTCGATCGGTCACGTATTTTCCATCGGCACGTCGCTGACCGTGCAGAGCGGCACGCTCGCCTTGCAGTTCGCCGACATCAAGGGAACCGGCGACATCGTCAACGCCGGCACGATGACCGCCGTCTCCAGCCTGAACTTCATCGAAACCACCGGCACGGTGACCAACAACGGCGTGCTGCTGGTCGGCGCCAGCGACAAGGTCATCATCGCCAACAGCTTCTTCAACGCCGCATCCGTGCTGGTCAACGGCGGCTACTTCGCGGTGGACGGCGCCTACGACGGCTCGGCGGGCGGCACCGTCACCATGAGCAACGGCGCGCATTTCGGCCTGGCCGCCACGGCCGGCGGGGCGAACACCTTCATCTTCGGCGCCGGCACGCACAACGTGCTCGACATCGATGTCGGGCAGACCGTTGCGCCGGTGGTCGCCAACATGGTGGTCGGCGACTATCTCGCGCTGGCGGACGCCAATCCGTTCGCGACCACCCTGCCCAGCTTCGACGGCACCACCCTGAGCTACACGGACGGCACCAACAGCTGGAGCTTCACGATGACCGGCGTTGCCGCCGGCACGACGTTCCAGGCGATCACCGATCCCGAGACCGTCAACGGCTCGCATGGCATCGACCTCATCATCGCGCCGCCGCCGATCAACCAGGCGGTGTCGGACTTCAACGGCAGCGGCACCTCCGACATCCTGTTCCGCGACCCGACCACCGGCGCGTTCGGCGATTTCCTGATGAGCAACGGGCAGCCGACCTGGGCCAGCGTCGGCTGGGCCGATCCGGGCCTGCGGGTGGTCGGTACCGGCGATTTCAACGGCGACGGCACCGCCGACATCCTGTTGCGCGACCCGGTCGACGGCAGCCTCAGCCAGTTCGTCATGACCAACAACCAGGCGGCCTGGGCCCCCATCGGCTGGGCCGATCCCCGCCTGCAGGTGGTCGGGGTGGGCGACTTCACCGGCAACGGCACCTCCGACATCCTGTTCCGCGACCCGACCTCCGGCAATCTCAGCGACTTCCTGATGAACAGCGGCCAGCCGACCTGGGCCGCCATCGGCTGGGCGGACCCCCGGCTGCAGGTGGCGGGCGTCGGCGACTTCAACGGCGACGGCACCGACGACATCCTGTTGCGCGATCCCACCACCGGCAAGCTGAGCGACTTCCTGATGCACAACGGCCAGCCGACCTACGCCTTCATCGGCACCACCGATCCCCGCCTGCAGGTTGCCGGGATCGGCGACTACACGGGCAGCGGCACCTCCGACATCCTGTTGCGCGATCCCATCGCCGGCGGACTCAGCCAGTTCGCCATGGCGAACAACCAGCCGACATACGCCGCGGTGGGCTCGGCTTCGCCCAGCTGGCACGTCGCCGGGTAAAGGGGTCCTGTTCGCGCCCCATCAACCAAACGTGAACTCATGGTAGTGCCTTGTTAACATCCGGCGTCGCATCTGACGTTCCACTTTGGTGGCCATGACAATGGAGTGCCGGATGGAGGACCCGATTGGTCTGCGCGAGCAGGCCGCGCGCAGCAGCCGACTGGCAAACAGCACGCACGACAGAACCCTGCGCAGCCTGCTGCTCTCGCTCGCCGCGGAATTCGCCACGCGCGCGATAGCCGCGGAAGCCGCCGCCCGCGACGCGGCGAACGCGCCCATGGAGCAGGCGGCCTAGACCGATTTCAGGCAGGCTGAAATCGGTCTGGCCCTGTTTTGGCGAGCAATTCCGCTCAAGCTGGCATTGCTCTAGCCGCTCAGCATGCGCCGCAGCGCCCCCCATTGCTGGGCGGCATAGCTGCCGGTCGCCAGCACTTCCTCGGCCGTCGGGTCGCCGGTGGCGGCGTACACCGGGGAAAAATCGGCGGTGCGGAACAGCATGTCCCACCACGGAAACACCGCGCCGTAGTTCACGCTCTGCCGCCCCGCCGCCGTGGTGGAATGGTGCAGCCGATGGAAACGCGGCGAAATCAGCAGCCGCTCGCCCAGCGGCCCGAAATTCACCCGGGCGTTGGCGTGGCTCAGGCTCTCCAGCAGCCGCACGAACAGCACCAGCAGCGGAAACTGCATCGGCGCGATGCCGATCAGCAGCGCCACCGCGGCGAACCACAGGAACGAGAAAACCTCGTCCAGCAGGTGGTTGCGGTCGTCCGACCAGAACGTCATCTGCCGCTGCGCGTGGTGCACCGCGTGCAGCGCGTACCACCAGGTGAACAGGTGGCTGAGCCGGTGGCGCCAGTAGTCCGCGAAGTCGAGGATAACGACGTAGAGGAAGAAGGTCGGCACGGGGCGGCCGAGCAGGAACGGAAACACGCGCTCCAGCATGGGCGGTACCCAGCCGTGGTCGGCGAGCAGGCCGTTCAGCGCCACCTGCACCTGGTAGAACAGCACGAAGGTGATCAGCGGCAGCAGCCCGACGCGTGCGATCAGCGTGTAGAGCACGTCGACGCCGACCGCCTTGGCATCCGGCCAGCGCTCCACCGGGCGCCAGCGCTCCAGCGGCAGGCAGACCGCGTAGGTCACCGCCACCTGGGCGGCGCCGTAGAGGGCAAACAGCACCCAGCCGTAGGCAACATCCTCCCATTGCATCATGCCGAGCGCATACAGCGCGGGCAGCACCGCATGCTCCTGCAGCCAGCCCGCGAGCAGGTCGAACGGCGCCGTCATGCTTCAGCGCGACGCCACCGGGGTCGGCAATTCCGCCCGCGGGTTGACGAAGATGCCGTGCGGGGAACGGCCGACCTCGATGTCCTCGACCGCGCCGGTGGCGGGGTCGAGCACCGCCACCTTGTTGGCGATCCTGAGCGTGATCCACAGCTTGCCGTCCGGCGCGAAGCCGATGTCGTCGGCGGCGCCGGGCACCTTGTAGCGGCGCACCACGTCCAGCGTGGCGGCGTCGAGCGCCAGCACGCCGTAGGTGTCCAGCCGGTTGCACACATACACGAGCTTGCGGTCCGGGCTGAGGAACAGCTGGTGCGCGCCCTTGCCGGTGTGGATGCTGCGCTCCACGCGCCCGTCGGCGGGGTTCACCACCACGACGTCGGCGGTGCCCATGTTGGCCACCAGCACCCGCCCGTTCAGCCACAGCACCCCGGCCGGCGTGCGGCCCACGTCGGTGATCCACCGCACCTCCAGCGTCCGCAGGTCGATGGCGGCGAGTTTGTCGGTGCCCTGCAGCGACACGTAGACGGCGGCGCTGTCCGGCGACCAGGCCAGGTGGCTCGGCATGGAACGCAGCGCAAAGCGCTTCAGCAGGCGGTAGGTGCCGGGCTCGTAGACATCGACTCGGGCGCGGTTGACCGAATTCACCACCAGGAACCTGCCGTCCGGGCTGAAGCCGAACTGGTACGGGTCGGAGATCGGCAGCTGCCGGCGCACCTCGAAGCTGGCCGGGTCAAGCACGATAAGTTCGTTGCCGGCCGAGTCGCCCACCAGCAGGTCACGGCCATCCGGCGTCAGCGCCCAATGGTGCGGCTCGCGCAGCACCGGGATGCGGCGCAACTCGCGATGGCTGGCCAGGTCGACGAGGCTGAGCGAGGCCTCGCGCGAGTTCATCACCAGCACCGCTCCGCCGGCGCGGGCTGGCAGCGGCGGGGCGAGCAGCAGCACGGCAAGGGAGACAAGCGACAGAAACGGACGCGCCATACAGGCCTCACGCAAAAAGACGTTGGTGACGAAGCCAGACGAATCAGACGTTTCCGCCCCATTCCTCTAGCACGGCAGGCAGCCCGAACGCCACGCCGCCGCGCCCTGGCCGGCGCGGCGGCGTTCACGACCAGACGATGAACACGAGGTTTGCCGGGAACCCGATATTGGCCGGCTGTCGGAGCGCGATCAGCCGGCGCGCAGGCCGGCGTACAGCCGTTCCACGTCGGCGCGCTTGGGATGCGCCGTGCCGGTGTGCATGACGGCGGCCCCGCCGCCCGCCATGCCCCAGGCGAAGGCGTCTTCGTCGGAGCTGCCGCGGGCCAGCGCCAGCACCATCGACCCGGCGAAGCTGTCGCCGGCGCCGACGGCGCTGTGCGCATCCACCCCGAAGGGCGACAGATGCTGCACGCCGGCGGCGGTGGCCATCACCGCGGAAAGGTGCCCGCGCGTCACCACCACGCGCTCGGCGGCGCCGGCGCGCACCAGCGACATGGCGGCATTCTCCAGGTCGGCGTCGCGGCGCAGCTTGTAGCCGATCAGCGCCTCGAACTCGCCGGCGCTCGGCTTGACGAGCGCCAGCCCCTGGCCGAGCGCCGCCTTCAGCGGAACGCCCGAGCAGTCCAGCGCGAACCGCCGGCCCTTGGCCGTCGCCAGCCGGGCGAGCCGCGCATAGAAATCCTCCGGCATGCCGGGGGCCAGGCTGCCGCTGGCGACGATCCAGTCGGCCGGCTCCTGCTCCACCGCCGTCAGCAACGCCTGCCATTCCGCCTCGGCGACATTCGGGCCCTTGGCGACGAAGCGGTATTCCTGCTGGCTGTGGCGGTCATGCACCGTGTAGCTGATGCGGGTGCGCCCCTCGATGCGCAGCGTGCGGCACGGCACCTTCTCCTCGGCCAGCAGTTCCTCGAGGAACTGTCCGGGGAAGCCGCCCGCCAGCATGATGGCCAGCACGTCTCCGCCCAGTTCATGCACCACGCGCGCGACATTGATGCCGCCGCCGCCGGGGTCCTGCATTTCATCGGAGGTGCGCACCTTGTGCAGCGGATAGACCGCCTCGGCGCTGCAGGCGATGTCGACGGTGGGGTTCACGGTAACGGTGATGATGCGGGGCTCGGTCACGGCGCGGCCTTGTTGCTGGCAGGCGGACCGTGCCTCGATGGACAGCCCGACGTGGTTGCGGTTGATCGGCGAATGTCGGGCCTCGCGCACCCGGCTGCGGGCTCACGGGGTCCATGGACCTCTTCTGTCCGTGATCGCGCGGGCTTGGTCAAGCATCTCGTTGAATTTCCCGCGTCATGATCGGTGCGGGGGGTAAACATCGGGTCAAGGAAAAAACCATCGCGGGGGCATCCGTGCCGTTGACCGGACGGCTCGCCGGCCGAACAATCGGCCGACACTCAGGGAGGAAGCCATGCAACGCCTCGCCATCGCCGCCGCGGTCCTGCTCGCCCCCGTGCTCGCCGTGCCGGGCGCACAACGCGCCGCCGCGGCCGACACGCTGGTGGTATGCACCGAGGCCAGCCCGGACGCGATGAACGCCAACCTCTCCACCGCCAACACCAGCTTCGACGTCACCGAACAGATCGCCGACCGGCTGGTGGAAATGGAGATCGGCAGCTCGGCGCTGAAGCCGGGACTGGCGGAATCGTGGGACATTTCGCCGGACGGGCTGCGCTACACCTTCCACCTGCGCCACAACGTGCCCTGGCAGTCCAGCGCCACCTTCAAGCCGACCCGCGCGATGAACGCCGACGACGTGGTGTTCACCTTCCAGCGGATGTTCGACAAGGCGCATCCGTGGAACAAGGTCGGCGGCGGCAACTATCCGATGTTCGCCGCCCTGATCGAGCCGCCGCTGAAGGCGGTGACCAAGCTCGACGACGACACCGTGGCCTTCGAGCTGAAGCAGCCGCACGCGCCGCTGCTGTCCACGCTGTCCGTGCAGTCGTTCTCCATCAGTTCGGCCGAATACGCCGCGGCGATCGAAAAGGCCGGCACCAGCCGCGACGCCTACGACCTCAACCCGATCGGCACCGGCCCGTTCCAGCTGCAGCAGTACCAGAAGGACAGCCTGATCCGCTTCCGTGCCTTCGCGGATTTCTGGGGCGCCAAGGGCGGCCAGCCCGAGCGGGCGGCCAAGGTGGACCAGCTGGTGTTCTCGATCACCCCGGACGCCTCGGTGCGCTTCGCCAAGCTGCGCGCCAACGAATGCCAGGTGGCCCGCTACCCGAACCCGGCCGACCTGGATGCCATGCGCGCCACCCCGGGCGTGGTGGTGCAGGACGCCACCATCGCCTCGGTGGGCTATCTGGCGTTCCAGACCACCCGCAAGCCGCTCGACGACCGGCGCGTGCGTGAGGCGCTGGCCACCGCGGTCGACCTGGATAACGTGGTGAAGGCGGTCTGGCAGGGCACCGGCACGCCGACCGCCTCGGTGGTCTCGCCCGGGCTGTTCGGCCATAGCGACACCCTCAAGCCGCGCCGGCAGGACACCGCGCGGGCCAAGGCGCTGCTGGCCGAAGCCGGCCTGCCGAACGGGTTCACCATCGTCCTGTGGGCAATTCCGGTGGCGCGGGCCTACATGCCGAACGGCCGGCGCGCCGCGGAGATGATCCAGGCGGACTGGGCCAAGATCGGCGTGACGGCGAAGATCGTCACCTTCGAATGGGGCGAGTACCTGCGCCGCGCGCGCGCCGGCGAGGGCGACACCGCCATGCTCGGCGGCACCTGGGACTACCCCGACCCCAGCCAGCAACTGATCCCGTTCACCTGTGAATCGCTCAGCACCGGCCGCAACTCTCCGAAATGGTGCAACCGCGCCTACAGCGACCTGATCGCCAAGGCGAACACGGTGACCGATACCGCGGTGCGCACGCAGCTCTACCAGCAGGCCCAGCAGGTGATTTTCGACGACGTGCCGTTCATGACCTTCGCCGATACCCGTACCTCGGTGCCGGTGCGCAGCACGGTGAAGGGCTTCAAGCTGCACTTCTTCGGCGGCCAGCCGTTCGGCGGCGTGTCGGTGGCACAGTAGGGGGAAGCCGGACATGCAACTCGCGCTCAGCACCTCCCATGAGGTGGGGGAGTACCTCCGCGACCACGAAGGCATCATCATCCCGATCGGTTCCGTCGAGCAGCACGGGCCGAACGGGCTGATCGGCACCGACCACCTCACCAGCGAAAGCGTCGCCAGGGGCGTGGGCGAGCGCATCGGCGCCCTGGTGGCGCCGACGCTGGCCTACGGCATGTCG
>CAIMEK010000237.1 GCA_903839965.1 uncultured Acetobacteraceae bacterium
AGGCCAACAAGCTGCTGGACGCGCTCGGCCTGACCAAGAAGGACGCCGACGGCTACCGGCTGCGCACCGACAACGGCAACCGCCTGGTGCTGCAGATCGAAGCCGTGGCCGCCATGGTTGACTATCCGAAGCAGATGGAAATGATCGCCCAGCAGTGGCGCAAGATCGGCATCTATGGCGATGTCAAGCAGATGGAACGCGGCCTCGCCTTCCAGCGCCTCACTGCCAACCAGGACCAGATCAACGTCTGGACCAACGGCGGCACGGAGCTGATGTACCTGTTCCCGCGCCATTGTCTGCCGGTCGACCCGACGGAAGCCCATCTCGGCGTGGAAATCGCCAGGTGGTACACCTCCGCCGGCGCCCAGGGCATGGAACCGAAGGACCCGGAGATGAAGCGCGCGCTGGAGCTGTTCCGCTCGGCGGCCGGGCAGCAGGAAGACCAGCGCAACAAGACGGCGCAGGAAATCTGGAAGATCATCGTCGAGCAGCAATTCTCCATCGGCACGGTCGGCATTTCACCGGCGCAGTTCGGTGTCCGTATCGTCAGCCGCAAGCTCGGCAACATCCCCAGCCGCACCTGCATCGCCCAGCACTGCCGGACCCCGGGGGTCTCGCATCCCGAGACGTGGTATTTCAAGGCGTGAGTGAAGCAAGTTACTTCCAGGGGGCGGTGCCCCCTGGAGTCCTTTCCGGAGCATCGGCGCACCGATGATCACGTTCCTGGTGCGCCGGTTCCTTCTGGCTATCGTCACGGTCTGGTTGATCTCCGTGTTGTCGTTCACGATCATCCAGTTGCCACCCGGCGACTTCGTCGACACCTACATCGCCCAGATGGCGTCCTCTGGCAGCCAGGTCTCCGCCGAGGCGGCCGCGGCGATGCGCCAGCTCTACGGCCTGGACCAGCCGAAATACGTCCAGTACGGCAAGTGGATCGCGCGCGTCGTCAAAGGCGATTTCGGCGAATCCATGGAGTGGCGCCGCCCGGTCACGGAGGTGATCGGCGACCGCATCTGGCTGACCCTGCTGCTGTCCCTCGCGGCGCTGATGATCACGTGGGGGCTGGCCTTGCCCATTGGCATCTACTCGGCGGTGCGGCAGTACTCGTTCGGGGACTACTTCTTCACGCTGGTGGGCTTCATCGGCATCGCGGTGCCGAATTTCCTGCTGGCGCTGATCGTGATGTATTTCGCCTTCCGCTGGTTCGGCGCCAGCGTCGGCGGGCTGTTTTCCGCCGAATACAACCTGTTGCCGTGGAGCATGGGCAAGGTGTGGGACCTGCTCCGGCACCTGCCTTTGCCGGCGGTGATCCTGGCGCTCGGCGGCACCGCCCAATTGGTGCGCATCATGCGCGCCAACCTGCTCGATGAGTTGCGCCGGCCTTATGTGGTCACGGCGCGGGCGAAGGGGCTGACCGAGCGGCGGGTAATCCTGAAATACCCGGTGCGCGCGGCGCTCAACCCGTTCGCCAGCAACATCGCCTACCTGTTCCCCTATCTGGTCTCGGGCAGCGTCATCATCTCCATCGTGCTGGGGCTGCCCACGGTCGGGCCGCTGCTGGTCGAGTCGCTGATCTCGCAGGACATGTTCCTGGCCGGCACGATCGTGCTGCTGCTCGGCGTGATGACTGTGGCAGGTACCTTCATCTCGGATCTCGTGCTGATGTGGGTCGACCCACGGCTGCGGCGCGAGTTGGACTGACACATGCGATTCCCCTTCCAACGCCGCAAGCGGGTTGCATCCTCCGCCGAGCGCTACGCCACCGCAACCCAACTGCAGTTGACGTGGTGGCGGTTCCGCCGCCATCGCCTCGCCATGGTCAGCCTGGTCGTGCTGGTGCTGGCCTACGGCGTGGCGCTGATGGCCGACTTCCTCGCCACCCAGGACCCGCACGACACCAACGCCGCCACCAGCTACATCGCGCCGCAGCCGATCCACTGGCGCGACGACGACGGCAGCTTCCACCCATACGTCTACGGGCTGAAGGGCGTGCGCGACATCAAGACCTTCAAGCTGATCTACACGCTCGACACCTCGCGCAAGGTCTACGTGGAATTCTTCGCGCACGACTATCGCTGGACGGTGCTCGGCTTCGCTTCGGACCGCCATCTGTTCGGGCTGACCAATCCACGGCGCGGCGACGGCATCTATATCCTCGGCACCGACCAGCTCGGCCGCGACCTGTGGTCGCGGCTGATGGTGGCAACCCGGGTGTCGCTGTTCATTGGCCTGATCGGGGTGTCGATCAGCCTGTTCCTCGGCGTGCTGCTGGGGGGGATATCGGCGATCCGCGGCGGCTGGGTGGACCTGATCATCCAACGCCTCATCGAGGTGGTCCGCTCGATGCCGACCATCCCGCTCTGGCTCGGCCTGGCGGCGTCGCTGCCGAGCAGTTGGAGCGTCACGCAGATCTACCTTTCCATCACCATCATCATCTCGCTGCTCGCCTGGACCGACCTCGCCCGCGTGGTCCGCGGCAAATTCATGTCGCTGAAAGAGGAGGATTTCGTGCTTGCCGCCGAACTGGCGGGGGCCTCGCAGGCACGCATCATCTTCCGCCACATGCTGCCCTCCTTCGCCAGCCACATCATCGCCGCGGTCAGCCTGGCGCTGCCGGCGATGATCATCAGCGAGACCTCGCTGAGCTTCCTCGGCCTCGGCCTGCGCCCGCCGGCGATTTCCTGGGGCGTGCTGCTGCAGGACGCGCAGAACGTGCAGACGCTGGTGCTGGCGCCGTGGCTGCTGTCGGCGGCGGTGCCGGTGATTTTCGTCATCCTGGCTTTCAATTTCCTCGGCGACGGCCTGCGCGACGCGGCGGACCCCTATGGCTGACAAGACACTGCTCTCGGTGCGCGGGCTGCAGACCCATTTTTTCACGCCGGAAGGCACCATCCGCGCGGTGGACGGGTTCGACTTCGACGTGCTGGAGGGCCGCACGCTCGGCGTGGTGGGCGAAAGCGGCTGCGGCAAGAGCGTCGCCGCGCGCAGCGTGCTGGGCATCGTCGAAAAGCCGGGCCGGGTGGTCGCCGGCGAGATCCTCCTGCACACCCAGGGCGGCGATGTGGTGGACCTGGCGAAACTGGCGCCCGACAGCGCCGCCTACCGCGCCATCCGCGGGCCCGAGATCGCGCTCGTGTTCCAGGAGCCGATGGCCTCGTTCAGCCAGTACTACACCATCGGCAACCAGATCATGGAGTCGGTGCGGCTGCACATGGGGCTCGACAAGTCCGCGGCGCGGGTGCGGGCAATCGAACTGCTCGACATGGTCGGCGTGCCGCAACCCTCGCGGCGGGTGGACGAATATCCGTTCCAGCTCTCCGGCGGCCTGCGCCAACGCGTGATGATCGCCATGGCGCTGTCGTGCGACCCGCGCATCCTGATCGCCGACGAACCGACCACGGCGCTCGATGTCACCACCCAGGCGCAGATTCTCGACCTGCTGCGTGAGCTGCAGGCCAAACGCGGGCTGGCCATCATCCTGATCACCCACGACATGGGGGTGATCGCCGAGATGTCGAACGATGTGGCGGTGATGTATCTCGGCCGCGCCGTCGAATCCGGGCCGGTGGCCGAACTGTTTTCCGACCCGCAGCACCCCTACACGCGTGCCCTGCTGCGCTCGATCCCGACGGTGATGGCCAAGCCGCGCACCCGGCTGCCAACCATCGCCGGCTCCATTCCGCAGCCCTCGGCCTGGCCCTCCGGCTGCACCTACAATCCGCGCTGCAGCGAGGTGATGGGCGAGGTTTGCCGCACCACCCAGCCGCCCGCGGTAACCAAGGGGACACGCCAGGTGCGCTGCTTCCTGCACGGGGGCACGCCGTGACCGTCGATCCCATCCTCGAGGTAAGCGGACTGGTCAAGTATTTCCCCATCCGCAAGGGGCTGCTGCGCCGGGTGGTGGGCCAGGTGCGCGCGGTCGACGGGGTGTCGTTCAGCATCCGCCGTGGCGAGACGCTGGCGTTGGTCGGCGAGTCGGGCTGCGGCAAGACCACCGTGGCGCGCTGCATCCTGCGTGCGCTGACGCCGACCGCGGGCAGCATCCGCTTCCACCTGGGCGAACGCACGGTCGACCTCGCCGTGCTGCCCCGGCGCTCGCTGCGACCGCTCCGGCGGCACATGCAGATGGTGTTCCAGGACCCGTACGCCTCGCTCAACCCGCGCATGGTGGTGGGCGACATCATCGGCGAGCCGATGCTGATCAACGGCATGACCGACCGCCTGGCCCGCCGCAAGCGGATCCAGGAGCTGATGGAGCTGGTGCAGCTGCCGCCGTCTACGATCAACCGCTTCCCGCACGCCTTTTCCGGCGGCCAGCGCCAGCGCATCGGCATTGCCCGCGCGCTGGCGCTGAACCCGCAACTGGTGGTGGCCGACGAGCCGGTGTCCGCGCTCGACGTGTCGGTGCAGGCGCAGATCCTGAACCTGATGCTGGAACTGCAGGACCGGCTGCGGCTGACCTACCTGTTCGTCGCCCACGACCTGTCGGTGGTGAAGCACGTCAGCGACCGGGTAGCGGTGATGTATGTCGGGCGCATCGTCGAGGTGGCCGAGACCGAGGCGCTGTATGCGGGGCCGCTGCATCCGTACACCGAAGCGCTGCTGTCCGCCGCCCCGGCCCCGGTGCCCGGCATGGCGAGCACCCGCATCATCCTCGAACGCGAGATCGCCGACCCGGCAAACCCACCGCCGGGCTGCGCGTTTCACCCACGCTGCCGGCACGCCATTGCCCGCTGCCACGAAGAAAGACCCGAACTGCAGGAAGTGGCGCCGGATCGCCTGGTCGCCTGCCTAAGGGCCACCGAACTGTCGCTGCATGGAATCTCCACGCTGACCCAACCGCCAGTAAGCGGCTGAGTACCAGGCAACCACCAAGGAAACCACCGTCGTCCGGACCAGTTGCATGGCGGTGTTTGCAGGTGTCAAATCAGATAACCTCCTGCCGGACATGCCCGGCGGGCTCTCCGTGCCGCCCTGCCGAACGAAAGGATGCGTGCCCATGGCTGCAAAATTCTCCCCCGACCTCGCTGTCGGCATCCTCAGGGAGGTCATCGTGGCCCTGGTCCGCAAGGACGGGCCGGCGCTGTCCACCCACCAGTTGGGCGTGTTCCTCACCTGCTACCTCAAGGACGGCGATCATACCGTGCGGGGGTTGGCCGCTGAACTGAACGTGTCCAAATCGGTGATCACCCGCGCGCTCGACAAGCTCGGCGAACTCGACCTCGCGCAGCGCCGCCCGGATCCGACGGACCGTCGCAGCGTGTTGGTGGACCGCACCGGCCTGGGCCGCGCGCTGATCGACGAGCTGAAATCGATCAGCGTCGTCGCGGCGCAATCGGTCGAGGTTGCCTGAGGCTGGTTTAGCGTGTGATCGCTTGCGGCGGCTGCGTCGGAAAGCGTGAATCACACTCTCGAACAAAGGCTTAGCGCGTTATCGCTTCGCCCTTCAGAAGCGATAACGCGCTAAGCCGCGGCACCATCCGCAGCCGGCCGGACGCGGCAATCGCCGCGCCCGATCAGTCGTCGCGCCGCACGCGCTCCATGCGCTCGTGGCGTTCCTGGGCTTCGATCGACAACGTGGCGA
>CAIMEK010000238.1 GCA_903839965.1 uncultured Acetobacteraceae bacterium
AACATCAGTGAAGGTTCGACCACCGCCGGCGCCGCCGGCGCCTGGTCCTACACGCCGGCATCGCCGCTCCCCAACGGCACCTATCAGATCAATGCCACCGCCGTCGGCGGCCCCCAGTATGCCTGGACCTCGACCAGCAACACGTTTGCGCTCACCATCGACGCCGCCCCCTCGGACTTCACCGGCGACGGCGCCTCCGACATTCTGTTCCGCGACCCCGCCAGCGGCGTCCTCAGCGATTTCGTCATGGCCAACGGGCGGCCGACCTGGGTCACCATCGGCTGGGCGGACCCAAGCCTGCAGATCGTCGGCACCGGCGACCTCTCCGGTGACGGCACCTCGGACATCCTGTTCCGCGATCCCGCCGGCGGGCTCAGCGAATTCGCCATGCATGGCAACCACCCGACCTGGACCGCGCTGGGCTGGGCCGATCCTGCTCTGCAGGTGGTGGGCGTCGGCGACTTCGACGGCGACGGCGTTTCCGACCCGCTGTTCCGCGACCCGACCAGCGGCGCGCTCGGGGAATTCCTCATGACCAGCGGCCACCCGCGTTGGGTCGGCATCGGCTGGGCCGATCCCGCGCTCAAGGTGGTCGGCATCGGCGACTTTAACGGCGACGGCACCGACGACATCCTGTTCCGCGATTCGTCAGGCGGGTTCGGCGAGTTCCTCATGCACGACAACCGGCCGACCTGGGCTGCCATCGGCTGGGCGGACCCCGCGCTGCAGGTTGCCGGCGTTGGCGATTTCAATGGCGACGGCACCCCGGACATCCTGTTCCGCGATCCCGCCAGCGGCCATTTCAGCCTGTTCATCATGCAAAACAGCCAGCCGACCTGGACGGACCTCGCCGCGTCCGATCCAGCGCTGCAGGTGGTCGGCGTCGGCAATTACAACGGCGATGGCGTTGCCTCCGTGCTGTTGCGCGATCCGGCCGGCGGCGGACTGAGCCAGCTTGGCCTGCACGGCAACCAGCCGGTCCTGGCCGCCATCGGCTGGGCCGCGCCGAATCTGCTGGCCGCCGGGTAGCGAGGCGAACCAGTCCCGATCCGGGGCTCAAAAAGCGGCTTGGCCCGCACGGACGAGCGGGTATCGTGCCGCGGAATGTCCGCCGAGGAGCGGCGTCATGCGGCTGATCGGCGTGGCATGTCTGTCCATCGCGCTCGTCCTCGCCACCGCGTCCTGCGTGCCGCGGCAACCTGAGGCAGACCCGCAGGCCTGCGCGCCGCCCCGGCCGCTCCAGGCCGGCTGGAGCGCCTCCTTCGTTGCCCCCTGTCGCGACCAGGCGGGCAAGCTGGCCGGCGGCTCGCAGATCATCCATCTCGTTGGCCACCAGGGCGCCCTCTACGCCGCCAGCGGCGACTGGCTCGACCGCCACAACATCTGGTATGGCGGCGCCGATCCCGAGGCCGGGTGGAGCCAGGTGCTCCGCCTCGCCGGCCCCGACCAGCCCTGGCGCGTCGATCTCGAACTCGGCCCGCGCCATCTGCGCACCGAACTCCTGGCCGAGCTGAGCTTCACCCGCGACCCCGAGGGCCGGCCGCTCCCCGCGCCCGAGACCCGTCTTCTCGCCGCCACCTACGACGACCATGGCCGCTTCGGCGGCAGCGCCACCGTGTTCATGCGCGACGACGCCGGCGCCGGCTGGACCCGCACCACCGTCGTCGCCGATACCGGCCGCAGAGGCGAGGACAATTCGGTGCGCGCCGCCGCCGTCTATCGCGACAGGATCACCGGCCAGGAGCGCGTGTTCCTCTCCGTCGGCACGCTCGGCATTGTCACCGGCAGCCGCGACCCCGGCGCACCCGGCGGGATCAGCTGGTCCGCCACGCCCGAATCGCCGGCCACCGACACCCGCGTTCTGTCCATCGTCGAGGCCAATGACAGCCTGTTCTTTTCCAGCGGCACCCGCATCTTCCGCCGCCTCGACGGCCCCGTCCCGCTCTGGGTGACGATCGCCGATCTCGGCGCGGAGGCGCAGAGCGGCACCAGCCGCGCCTTGTTCCAGAGCATCGGCGGCATCCGCGGCCTCAGCGCCATCGACGGACCGGTGCCGGGGCGGCAGTCGCTGATCTTCGTCTGGCACCAGGGAGCGAATTCGCAAGCCTGCGTCCTGCGGCTGGACCCCTTGCCCGACGGCACCTGGCGCCGCACCCAGGAAGCTTGCCTCGACGCGGCCATCAGCCGCTACCTCGGCGGCGCCCCGATTGGCTTCGTGCTCGGCGCCTACAACAAGTTCGTGCCGCTGCGCGATCCCGCCTCAGGCGGGACGCTGTATCTGATCGGCCTGGAGGCCTTCATCCCGAACGGCCCCGCCGGCCGCCCCTTCCAGCACCTGACGGCACACAACCAGCGCCCGCCGACCGGCGGCTTTTATGCCGGCGGCCTCTATGCCCTGCGCGACGTGGCCGGACACTGGCGTATCGGCGAGGTGAACGGGCGCTACCAGCCCGGGCAGCCCGAGTTCGTTTCGGTCTACACCGCCGCGCTCTCGCCCTTCGCGGCCGAGGCAGGAAGGGCGATCTATCTCGGCGGCTACGACCCCAATCATTTCCCCTCCTCCGACACCGCCTGGGTTGCCCGCGCAGCCCTGGCCACGCTGCTCGGGCGTTAGGGGTCGAAACCCGACGGCAGCTACCCGTCGCTCATTTTATCCGCTGGCCCGGCGCCACATGCGAAGAACACACGCTCCGGCAACGCCCAGCGCATCTCCGGCTCAACTTGGACTTTACGAATATTCGGGCCGAAACCGCCCCAAGTATTCGTAAAGTCCAAGTTGAGTTGGGGGAATTGGGGTTGGCATTTGAGGATTTTGAAGAGGCTTTCGGAGAACGGATTGTCGTTGGAGGTATGCGGTCGGTTGTGCGAGCGGGTGACGCCGAGATCGGCGAGCAGCAGGGCGGTGGCTTTTGCCTTCATCGTTCCGCCGCGATCTGCATGCAGGGTGAGCTGGCCGGGCGGGACCTGGTGCTTGGCGACGGCATCGTCGAACAGGGCGGCGGTTTCGGCGCCGGCGACACACCAGGCGACCACGCGGCGGCTGAAGATGTCGAGGATGACATAGAGATAGAAGTAGTACAGCGCGCCGGAGGAACCGACCCCATTTCCGTCTACCTCAGGCCGCGAACGGCTTGCCTGTCCTGGTCCACTTGAATGGCTTGGCCAGGGTCTGGTTGAAGGAGGCGATGAACGGCTCGATCCGCGCCTTGAGGTCCTGCTAAGAGGTAAAGCCGGCACGCCGCAGCAGCTTGCGGGCGCGGATCGAGAACCAGATCTCGATCTGGTTGAGCCAGGATGCGTGCCTGGGGGTGAAGGGAGAGCGGGTGCGAAGTGCGGCATCACGCAGGAACGCCTCTCTCGTAACCATTGCGGCCGGCACGGCGGATTTGCCCTTCTCGCCACGCTCGTCCTCGATCCCGCACAGATCGGCGACCAGGCGGACCACGCTCTCGGAGACATGCGTGGCGAGATTGTCGGCAACAACATGCCAGGCCGTGGTCGGCGCGCCGGAGGCGTTGCGCTGTTGCTGCCATGCCGCGATCTCGGAGACGAGCAACGCACGCTCGCCGATGCGGCGATCGAGGCACCGGCCGCGCAGAACGCCAATCTCGATTTCGGCCATGTTGAGCCAACTGGCGTGCTTGGGTGCGCGGTGGAACTCCACGCGCTGCAGGATGCGGTGCGCCTCGGGGGGCGGGAATGTTTCATACAATGCCCCGGCGGTGTGGGTTGAAAGATTGTCCAACACCACGCGGATCAACTCCGCCTCCGGATAGTGGGTATCCGTCAGATCGCGCATGCACACGGCAAAGTCCCGCGCGGTCCGTTGCGACGGTATGCGCAATCGTACCGCTCAGGCTGACCCAGAGCCGGTGGAATCGGCTGGCGCAACCTCACCGATCAACTGGGTCGGGCTTTCGTCAAAGCAAACCACCGGCCATTTTGGATCGGCCGGTTCGCCATAGAGGTCGAGCCCGTCTTCCATGCAAGCGACATGCGCACCGTCCAGCTGGGGGATGCACCACGTGTCCCGTCGGCACGAGTCGCCAACCGAAACGCCGCTCGCGATCGCCTCGTCGCTGATTCCGCCGTCGGCGGCCAGCAGGATCTGCGCCCGCTTCAGTTTGCGCGCCGCATGCTTGCCGCCATTCAACCGCAGGGTGAGATGCTCGCGTTCGATTTGGCTCAGCGCGACCCGATACCGTATGTTCATCGTGGCCCTTGGGGATTGCGGGCACTCCAGATGAAACAGATGCCCGCGCCGGGTCACGCCACTGCCTCGCCCAGCTTCACCGAGAAGCAAGGGCAATATCTGGCCTTCATCCACGCCTACACGCTGGTGCTGGGCCGCCCACCCGCCGAGGCCGATCTGCAACGACACTTCCGGGTCACCCCACCCTCCGTTCATGGAATGGTGCTCGCTCTGGAGCGTGCAGGACTGATCCGACGAGAACCCGGTCGGGCACGAAGCATCGCCGTCCTCGTCAATCCAACTGCCCCGCCGCCGTTACGCCCCGGTCAACCGGCCAAAACCTCTGTGCAGAGGTACTAGCGACCGCCGGACACTTTCAAATCGGCACCTAGCATGTAGCTGGCGGCGTCGGAGAGCAGGAATATCACGACGGTGGCCACTTCGTCGGTTTTCCCCGAGCGGCCGATCGGAATGGTTGGTGCGATCCGGGCAACCCGCTCCGGAGGATTCAAGGCGGTCTCGATGATGCCGGGACTGACGCAATTGACCCGTATGCCCTCGCGTGCAACCTCCAGCGCCAGCCCGTGCGACATGGCGGCCACCGCGCCCTTCGATGCCGCATAGTGCACCCGCTCGCCCGGCGCGCCGAGCCAACGAGACGCAGAGCCGATATTGACGATGGCGCCGCCCTGGCCGCCCCGCTCGGTCGACATCCGGCGCACGGCCTCGGCGGCGCACAGGAAATAGCCGATCACGTTAATTTCGAGCAACCGGCGCAATTCGGCCGGCTTCAGATCTGCGACTCACACCGGACCCCCGTCGATGCCGGCATTATTGACGAGGCCGGCGACGCGGCCGTGACGGGCGGCTTCCGCGAACAGATGGGCGACGTCGTCCTCGCGTGTGCTGTCCGCCTGCACCGCAAAGGCCCGGCCTCCGGAGGCGGCGATGCCGGCCACCACGCCGGCGACCTCGGCTTCCGTTCCGGCGAGGTAGCTGAGCACCACCACCCAATCCTGGGCGGCCGCATGGCGGGCAACCGTGGCGCCGATGCCCCGGCTGCCACCGGTGACGACGAGAACCTTGTCCATTGTCCGATCCTCTCCTGCGATGGTCTGAGCGATGCCAGTCAATTGCGGCGACGCCCGGCGCACCGAAACCATCGTGCCGGGCGCCACGTATGTCCATGCCCGTCGCCGGGAAAACATCGCTGTTGCGAAATCAACTGAAATGCGCAAACCTGCAACGCTAGCACGACCGAGATCTCACGAACCCCGAAATACAGCCAAAGGGAGAGGTACGTGTCGCAAACGATCTCACAGCGGACAGCCATGGATGGCGCTGTCCGCCATCTCGTAAGTAATTACAGTCCCATGGGTGACCGCATCGGCTGGCTGATGCTGGCCTCCATCCTGGTGGAGGCCTGGGACCTGTACTCGATCGGGTTTGTGCTCGTCTTCATTCGCGACCAATTCCATCCCGACCCCCTGCTGCTGGGCCTGGCCGCCGCGGCCACGCAGGGAGGCGCGATGATCGGGTCGCTGGCAGGTGGCTGGCTGGTCGACAAGCTCGGACGGCGCGTGATGTTCCTGACGACCATGATCATGTTTATTGTGCTGGCCCTGGCTCAGGCTTTCGTGACCAGCGTGGCCTGGCTGGTGGTCGTTCGGCTGTTCCTGGGCATCCCGCTGGGCAGCGACCCCACCACCGGCTTCTCCTACATCATGGAGTCAATGCCCAAGGAGCGGCGCGAAATCATGGGCACCCGCTGGCAATTCGTGTTCGCGGTGGGCAGCATGCTGTCCGTGGGGGTGGTGGCACTGTTCCTGATTGCCGGGGTGGAGCACGAGGTGCTGTGGCGGGTGACGCTGGGACTGGGAGCGGTTCCTGCTTTCGCCATCCTGCTGATGCGTCGCAAGCTGCCCGAAACGGCCGCGTGGCTGGTCCGCCAGGGCCGTTTCAAAGAGGCCAAGGCGGTCTCGATGAGCATGTACAACGATCCGCTCGACATGCTGCCGGATGAAGACATCGTGGTGACGAAGCCGCATCTGACGGCGTTCCTGACCGAACTGCGCAAGGATCCGATCCGCTGGCGTGCCACGATCTACGGCTGGATTTCCGGCTTCGTGGCGACCGCTCAGTTCCAGACTTTCGGCTTCTACATTCCGGTGCTGTTTACGATGGTGGGCGTGTCTACGCTGCTCGGCACGGATCTGATCCTCATTTGCCTCTATAGCCTCGCCGCGCTCGGTGGCTGGATGGCGCCGGGGATCGCGAAGAAACTGGGGCATCGCGGGGTCGGCATCATTGGCTTCGGCACCGTGTTGGTTGCGCTTCTGGTCGCCGCTGGGGCGCTCTACAGCGGCAAGGTCTATATCCTGCCGTTTGCCGCAGCGGTCATGATGTGGGGCGAGTATGTGGCGGTGTCGAACTGCATGACCATTTCGACTGTAGTTGCAAAACCGGAATATCGTGGCATGGCCGGTGGGTTCTCCTACATGTTCGTGAAGCTGGCGGCTTTTCTGGCGATCTTCCTGTTCCCGGCGGTGGTCGCGGCACTCGGCCAGGCCAACTCCACGTTGTTGGTTTGCTGCTTCGCGCTGACCGGCCTGCTGGCCGCGATCTTCATCCTGCCGGAGGTGTATGGGTACGATCAGGACTGACCCGGCGTCATCGCTCGTCCCGTACCGGAGACGGGAGCGTTCTCCGCCGGTCCGGTCGAACCCTGGTTCAATCGGACCGGCGGCCCGAAATGTGTCTTACTCCGCAGCTTGGCCGTTTGCCTGCCCAGTGCCGTCTCGCGTCGCGCCCGGGGCGCGGCGACGGGCCGGCTCATGAGTAACTCGGCGAGGCCCGGATCGGGCGTGGGGTTCCGGTGCCGATCCGGACCTCCACCCTGAACGGAATTAAGCCGGAATGTCAAAGTCTTGCACATGCGTCGGCCCGAGGGTCGTCACGCGCCGGTCCACATTCGGGGATTACCGGCTATTGTGGTTTGAGGATAAAGGGGCCTATCTGCCCGGCTCTGTCCACCGGGGTCGGGAGGAATAGTAATGATCCGGACAAGCGCATCGATTCGTCTACTTGCAATCGCCGCCGTCGGCGCGGCATGGCTCGCAGCCTCGCCCGCCCGAGCGCAGGTCGTCGTCTATTGCGGCGTCGACGAAGACTGGTGCCGCGGCATGACGACCGCGTTCACCAAAGAAACCGGCATCCGTACCGACATGACCCGGATGAGCAACGGGGAAATCTTTGCAAAGCTGCGCGCGGAAAGGGAGAATCCGCGCGGCGACATCTGGTGGGGCGGTACCGGGGACCCGCATTTGCAGGCCGCCGATGACGGGCTGACCGACCCATACCTCTCTCCCACGCTGCCGAAGCTGCGAGACTGGGCACAGAAGTATTCCGAAGTGTCGAAGGGCCGCACCGTAGGCATTTATCTCGGCGCGCTCGGCTTCGGCTACAACACCGAGGAACTGGCGAGCAAGAAACTTGCGGCCCCGGCCTGCTGGGCCGACCTCATCAAGCCCGAATTCCACCAGGAAGTGCAGATGGCCGACCCGAACAGCTCGGGAACGGCGTGGACCGCACTGGCCACCTTCGTACAGTTGTGGGGTGAGGACCCGGCCTTTGACTATCTCAAGAAGCTGCATCACAACATCAATGAATACACCAAGGCCGGTGCCGCGCCGGCGCTGGCCATGGGCCGTGGCGAGACGACGGTCGGCATCGTCTTCCAGCATGACATCATCGCGGTGGCCAAGACCGGCAAGCCGGTGAAGGTGGTCTCGCCATGCGAAGGCACCGGCTACGAGATCGGCGCGATGTCGTTGATCAAGGGTGCTCGCCATATGGACGACGCGAAGAAGTTCTACGAATGGGCGCTGACCCCCGCGGCACAGGCGCTCGCACCGCAATTCGGCAGCTTCCAGCTGCCCTCCAACGCCTCCCTGGCACCGCCTCCGGAAAGCCCTGACCTGAGCAAGATCAGGCTGATCACCTATGATTCCGCCAAGTTTGGCTCTGCGGCTGTGCGGGAACGCCTGCTCAAGCGCTTCAACGACGAAGTAAAGAGCCTACCGCGCTGACGCCACCCGCCGCGCCGCCGCGCGACGTCGGGCCGATCCTGCTCGGCGGCGTGCGCCGCTTGTTTTACCGGTCATGGTGTGGCGGTCCAGGAACCGCCACACCATGCCCGACGCGAACCGAGCGCCATGTTCGCGCGCAGGTAGCTCGGCGAGTTCATCCAGCGTGGTGTCCACCTGCACATCGATCGCACCGAGGATGACATCGAGACAGGCCTCGATCCGATGCGAGCGCCGGTCGCCACCCCAACCCCAAAGTGGGCCGCAGCAGCTCGCCGCGACATCTTTGCCTCAACCGCCCCGAGCAAACGCGAGCGTAGGTCCTCGGACAGCGTCTTTGCCGTGCAGGCTGGCCCCCTCTCCCAGCCCGCACGGTAGATCACCAACACACCGCGTCGAAAAAAGCCCCACGATTCGGTTTGTTCGGGGGACGCTCTAGATCAGCTCGTTGGTCTGCTGGACGATCTGCTTGAGTCCTTCCTCGGGCGTGACCTGGCCGGACATGACGGCATTGATGACATCGCGCTGGGCGCGCCAGATCCGCACCGAATTGCCGCCCGGATAGCCGGCCCAAGGCAAGGCCAGGTCCACTTCCGTCGCGACGGTCGCGAAGTTCGGGTTGGCGTCGTAGAATGGCTTGAGGTAGTCGGCCCCGGTCGCCCTGTCGTTCAGCGGCATGTAGCCGGTCGCCTTGGCGACGATGGACTGCGCCTCCGGCCCGGTCATGAACTTGAGATATTCCCAAGCGGCTTTCTGCTTCGCGGGATCCTTGCTCATGACGATGCCGGCGTTGCCGCCGGTGGGCAGCCCGCCCTTCGCCTTGTCCTCCACCGGGAACCGCGAGGTCTTCAGCACGAAGCGGCTGCCGACGAGGTCCGACACCTGCTTCAGCCGGGCCGGCGTGTCGAAATAGATGCCGGTCTTGCCGGCGACGAATGCTTCGCGGGCCTGATCGAAGTCGATCAGCGGCATGCCGGCCTCGGTCACGAAGGCGCGGAGCATCTTGAGCGCGGCGAGGCCGACCGGGCCGTCGTAGCCGACCTTCTTGCCGCTCGCGTCCAGCATGCGGGCGCCGCCCTGCAGGATGATCGCCTGCCAGAGCCAGTCGTCCGGCCAGACCTGGGCGCTGAATCCGGCGCCGTTGACGCCGTTGCCGATCGCCCGGATCTTCTTTGCCAGCTCCATGGTGGCAACCCAGTCCATGGGCATGTGGTCGGGGTCGCCTCCGCCCTTGCGGACGAGGTCGGCGTTGACGTAGCCGATCGGCAACGAGGCGTTGAAGGCCAGCCCATACTGCTTGCCGTCGACCTTGGCGAGATCGAGCGTATTCTGCCGGTAGTTGGCCTTGATGAAGTCCGCGCCTTCCTTCGCCAGCAGCGGCCCCAGATCCATGATCTGGTCGCGCTTGACCAGTGCGGTCACCAGTTCGGGAAAGAAGTTGAAGCTGGGGAAGTTGATGTCCGGCAACTGGTTGGTGATGGCCTGCCGCAGCATCGTCTGCTGGGCGACGTCGTAGGTCGGCGCGGGCGCCCGGAACTGGACCGCGACGTCCGGGTTCAGCTTCATGAAGTTCTGGGCAATCTGCTCGTAGAACGTCGCGAAGCTGGGGTTCGCGTAATACACCTCCAGCGTCACCGATGCGGCCTTCGCCTGGCGCGTCGGCGGCAGCAGCAGCATGACCGCGCCGGATGCGGCAGTCAGTTTCAAGCAGGTTCTGCGATGCATGGTTGACCTCCCATCGTTGCCTTGTTGTAGTCGGACTATTTCAGTCCGCCGATCGCTATTCCACCCAGGAATTTCCTGCGCGCGAACAGGAACGCCACCACCAGGGGCGCCGTCGAAATCGCCGCCGCGGCGCTGAGCGCGCTGTAGTTGGTGCCGGATTCCGCGCTGGCGAAGATCATCATCCCGAGCGGCGGAGTGGCCAGGTTGGTGTCGCTGATGACGATCAGTGGCCAGTAGAGGTCGTTCCAGTGCGCCACAAACGAGAACACCGCGAAGGCGGAGATCGCCGGCCAGGCGCTGGGAACAACGATGCGCCAGACGATCTCGAATTCGCTGAAGCCATCCAGCTTCGCCGCGTCGATGATCTCGTCGGGGAAGCTCTTGAAGAACTGCCTGAACAGGAAGATGCCGAACACCGACAGGAAGAACGGGAACATCAGGGCGAAATAGGTGTTCAGCAGGTTGAGCTTCGCCAGCGCGATATAGAGCGGCAGCGCCGGTACCTGGATGGGAATGCACAGGCCCATCAGCACCAGCGCGAACAGCACGGAGCGGCCGGGGAAACGCAGCTTGGCGAGCGCGTAGGCACAGGGAATCGCCGTGGCCAGCTGGCCGGCGAGGATGCCGAAGCAGACGATCAGCCCGTTCAGCGCAAAGCGCAGCAGCGGCGCCTGTTTCAGCGCGAAGGCATAGTTGTCCAGGCCCGAGAAGTGCCGAGGCAGGATGTGGAAGTCCGGGTCGAACACCTCGGCCGCCGGGGTCACCGAGGTCACCAGCATCCAGACGAACGGCACCAGCACGACGATACTGCCGACGATCAGCACCGAGTGGATCAGGGCCAGCCCGACGAATCCGCTCAGCACGCCGTCGCGGCGGCGGTCCATCACCGGGGCGATGCCGCGGCGCTCAACCATAGTGGATCCGCCGTTCGGCCAGGAACGTCTGCAGCATCGCGAACACGGCTATGATCACCAGGAAGATCAGCGTCAGTGCCGCGGCGTATCCGGTCTTGAGGTATTCGAAAGCCTCGGAATAGATCGAGTAGAGCATCACCTGCGAGGCGTTCATCGGGCCGCCGCGCGTCATCACGGCGACCGTGTCGAACACCTTGAAGGCGGTGATCGAGGTGGTGACCACGACGAAGATGGTGGTGGGGCCGAGCAGCGGCCAGGTGACCAGCAGGAAGCGGTCCACGGCGTTGCGGCAGCCGTCGATTTCCGCCGCTTCGTAGAGTTCGCGCGGCACCGCGGTCAGACCGGCCAGGAACAGGATCAGGTTGAAGCCGAGCAACTGCCAGACGCCGATGGCCGCGAGTGTCGGCAGCACCAGTTCGGTGTTGCTGAGGAAATTGGTCTGCTGGATACCAAGCCAGCGCAGAAAATGGCTGATCGGGCCGATGGTGGGGTGCAGCAGGAACATCCATACCGTCGCCATGGCCACCAGCGTCGAGGTCACCGGAAGGTAGTAGATCACCTCGTAGAACGCCCGCGACTGGTGTCGGCCATAGATCATCAGGGCGAACACCAGGGCCAGCACGGTGGCCAAGGGGACGACGATCGCCACATAGAGGAAGGTATTGCTGATGGAGCGGCGGATGATCGGGTCGGCGAAGGCATGGTGGAAATTGGCCCCGCCGACGAACCGGGTAACCACGGCGCCGAGTTCGTAGTCCGAGAACGACAGCGCCACCAGCACCAGCAGCGGCAGCACATTCACCAGCAGCAGCAGCAACACGGCCGGGAAGGTCAGCCCCAGGCTGGCCAGCCGCTCCATTCGGACCGCCCTTCGCCGGCTCAATACCAGGGCTTGCGCGTCTGTCGCCGTGGTCGTCATGTCATCCGCAGCTCCCGCACGGTGTCCGCGCCACTGCCGGCGTGTCCGGGGCGGCAGGCCAGCCGGGCGCCATCGGGTCCGAACACATGGCAGTCGCGTGCGGCGAAATGCAGCGCCACCTCGGCTTCGGGGTCGAAGGATTCCGCTGCCTTCTTGGCGACACGGCTGACCACCGCGAAAGGCGGGTCGCCGGCCAGGCGGAAGTGGAGGATCTGTTCGGCGCCCAGGTTCTCGCGCATGTGCAGGCGCGCCCGCACCATTCCACCTTCGGCCGTCAGCTCGCCGGTTGTTGCCGGCAGCAGCGATTCGGGACGTAGCCCAATTTCCAGCCGGGTTCCCGCCGGGAGGTCCACGTAGAGGGGCACGCGGTTGCCGAACAGCTGCACGCACCCGGACGGATCCACTGTACCCTCAAACAGATTGATCGCCGGACTGCCGATGAACTCGGCAACCACCCGGGTTTGCGGGCGGTCGTAGAGTTCCGATGGCGTGGCGAGTTGCAGCACGCGCCCGCCCTGCATCATGGCGACGCGGTCGGACATGGTCATCGCTTCGGTCTGGTCGTGGGTCACGTAGATGAAGGTGGTGCCAACGCGGGCGTGCAGTTCCATCAGTTCGGCGCGCATGTGCACGCGCAACTTGGCATCCAGGTTGGACAGCGGCTCGTCCATCAGGAACACCGCCGGGTGGCGGACCATGGCGCGCCCCAGCGCGACTCGCTGGCGCTGCCCACCGGACAGCTGCGAGGGGCGGCGGTCGAGCAGGCTCTCGATCTGCAGCTGCACCGCCATGCCGCGCACTTCGTCTGCGATCTCGCGCATGACACGCCGGCGGCGCGGGGACAGCAACCGGACCAGCGGCAGCCGGTGCCACAACCCGAGCCGCGTCATGATCAGCGGCGTCGCGATGTTCTCGAACACCGTCATGTGCGGATAGAGCGCATAGTTCTGGAACACCATGGCGACCCTGCGCTCGTACGAGCGGAGATGGTCGACCGCCGTTCCGCCGATTCGTACGCTGCCGCTGTCCTGGAATTCCAGCCCGGCGATAATGCGGATCAGCGTGGACTTGCCGCAGCCCGACGGTCCCACCACGGTCAGAAACTCGCCATCCTGCACCGAGAGGTCTACGTCCTGCAGCACCTGGTTGTGCCCGAAGCTCTTGCCGACCCGCAGCAGCTCGACGCTGGCCATACGTTTCCTCAGTTGGGCGGGCGTTGCGCCTGCGACGCCGGCTTGGGATACACCTCATGCACGACGTCATCGATCCATAGCACGGCCAGCTGGCTGAGGTGCACAAGCGACACGTCGAGGCGATCCGGTGCCAGCTCGAGGCTGACGGCGCCGAGGAATTTTTCGCCCGGCATCTCCTCCTGCATGCCGGGGCCGACGACGAACGAGCCGGCGGGGCACCAGACGTAACGGGTTCCGTCCATCACAAGGTCGTGCGCCTTGTGCAGGTGGCCGGCGCCGACCAGCGCAACCTCATGGCGGCGAACCAGGTCCAGCAGCCGGCGCCGCGGCTCCGGCTTGACCGTCCAATAGCCGGTGTCCGGCTCGTCCGGATGTTCGAGGAACAGCGGCAGGTGCATGAACCAGGCGATCCGCCGCTGGCCTGCCGTCTGCATGGCGTGTACGAGCCAGGCATCCTGCTCCGCCTCGGCGGGGTGGCCGCTGGCGAACAACATTGCGTTCAGCCCAAGCAGCCGCCAGCCCGGTATGTCGTGCAGCCAGTGGTCGGGACCGAAATGTTGCTGCCAGCGCTGCAGCCGCTCCGCCACGATGGGCTGATGCGATCCCGGCTGGCCGACGTCGTGGTTGCCGGGAGCCACGAGGACACGGGGGCCGATTTCGGCGCACCGCGCGGCACAGAATGAAAGATCGTCTTCCTGGTCGGCGCCGTTCACCGTCATGTCCCCGGTGTGGATGACCAGGTCCGGCCGTTGCCCGGCGACCCAGTCACGCAGCGGCGCCCAGTTGCGCACGAAGTGCGGCTTGCCGGCGCTCAGGTGCGTGTCGGAGATCTGGATGATCCTCATGCCGGCCCTTCGTTCCGGTTGTGGCGGGGGCTGCTAGGTGATCAGCCGCGGCAAGGCGGCCATCCTGGAGAACACGGCCGCGGCGCCCTCGTTCAGCAGCTGCGTCGGTTGCTGCGGCGTGCAATGCGAAGCGCCGCAGAAGCCGAGCACGAACATGCCGGCCGCCACCGCCGCTTGCACGCCGGGGATGCTGTCTTCGATCACCAGGCAGCGCTCGGGCTCCGTGCCCATCTGCCGCGAGGCGAACAGGAACAGGTCGGGGGCCGGCTTGCCGCGCCCGACCGTGACGGCGCTGAAGACGTTCTGCCCGAACCGCGCACTGAGCCCGGTGACCCGCAGGCTGACCTCCAGGCGGTCCGGCGCGCTGCCCGAGGCCACGCAGACCGGGATGTCGATCGCGTCCAGCGCCGCGTGAATTCCCGCCACGGCCCGCAGCTCCCGTTCGAATGTTGTGTGCAGGTGCTGCCTCGACACGGCTTCGAAATCCGCCGAAAGGGGCCGCCCGAGTTCACGCTCGACCTGCTGCAGGATCGCCCTGCTCGAGATCCCGGCGAAGCGGCTCGTCGTTTCCTGCGGTGAGATGGGATAGCCTTCCCGGGCAAGGGCTTCCGCCAGCAGCCGGCACGCAATCACTTCGCTGTCAATCAGCACGCCATCACAGTCGAAGATGATCAGGCTCGGTCGCATGCAGGGAAACGTTCATATCATTGCAAGTGTGATGTAAACTGGGATTTTCCGGATGGCCAGCGATTTCGTGCCGTCGCCGCTGACCGCAATCCTTCTCCAAGCCTTTCAACAAGATTCTTGGCGGTCACGGCTGGACGACCCCCTTTGTTGCAGTGCAGCGCCTGGTCAAATGGCCGGTCGTCCAATCCAACGCCCGGGTTTTGGCCCACGTCTCCTGCAGGTCAGCACGCCGGCCGCCAAGGTGCGCCATGACGAAACAAGCGGTCGCGTCCGGGGACATCTGCAGGAAGCCGGAGACAAAGTGCGCCTCCGGCACATCGATCCGTACCGGGTGCGCGCCCATCCCAGCTTCACAGATACGGCTGCAGCAGCGGCAGGTCGGCGGGGCCCAGCCGGTCCTTCGCGGTCCAGAGCTGGTGCCAGTATGGATAGATCAACGGCGGCGCACTGACCTTGTCCAGGCGTTCCCGTTCCTCGGCGGTGAGCACGAGGTCCGCGGCCCCAAGATTGTCGCGCAGTTGCGCCTCGGTGCGCCCGCCGATGATGACCGAGGCAACGCCGGGACGGCCGAGCGTCCAGGCCAGCGCAACCTGGGCGGCCGAGACCTGCCGCGCCTCAGCGATGGCGAGCAGCACATCGACGATCGTCCACAGCCGGTTCTCGTCGCGGATCGGTGGCTCCTGCCAGCCGGCGAGTCGGCGTGTCCCCTCGATCTGCTGGCGATCCCGGCTGTACTTGCCGGACAGCAAGCCGCCGGCCAACGGGCTCCAGACCAGGATGCCAAGCCCCTGGTCGAGCGAGATCGGCACCAGTTCGTATTCCGCCTCGCGCGCCTCCAGCGTGTAGTGGATCTGCTGGGAGACGAAACGTTGCCGGCGATCGCGTTCGCTGACGGCCAGCGCCTTCATGATGTGCCAGCCGGAAAAGTTCGAGCAGCCGATGTAGCGGACCTTGCCCTGTGCCACCAGCCGGTCCAGTGCCTCCAGCGTCTCCTCCAGCGGCGTCAGCCCGTCCCATGCGTGCACCTGGTACAGGTCGATCACGTCGGTCCGCAGGCGCGCCAGGCTGGCCTCACAGGCGCGTATGATGTGATGGCGCGACAGGTTGCGGACGTTCGGGTTGTCGCTGGGGCCGAAGCGAACCTTGGTGGCCAGCAGGACCTGGTTGCGGCGCTTGGCGAGCGCCTCGCCGACGATCGATTCCGCGGCGCCGGCCGAATAGGCGTCGGCGCTGTCGATCAGGTTGACGCCGGCATCCAGGCAGAAATCGATCTGCCGCTTCGCCTCCTGCGCCGTCGTGTTGCCGACCTTGGCGAAATTGCCGCCACCACCCATCGTCATGGTGCCCAGGGTGATCGTGGACACCTTGAGGCCGGACCGGCCGAGCAAGCGATATTCCATCAGGCAGCCTCCTTTACGGCAGAGCGGTGCCGATCAGGTTCGGACCGAACAGATGACTCTGCAAGAGGCACCCGCCGCGAGGTCGGCGACCAGCACGCTCGGCCCGATCAGCGCAGTGACCTGCTTGGTCGCGACGGCTCGCACGGCAGCACGGATAACGTCCATGCCCGGCAGACCAGGCGCGGCGAGCACGTCGGCGTCGACCTCGGCGGAGGCGGTCAGGCGACGGATGGCGTCGTCGAGGTCGGGGCGTCCGTTGAGGCGACTCCGGCATGACGGGCAGCATCGTCTGCAGTGGCACCGACATTTACTTGGTCATCTGTTTCACCGCAGGCACCCGTATCCTGACCCCGATGCGCCTGCTGCCGATCCGCATCGAGGCCGGGGCGCTGGGAGAGAACCTGCCGGTGCGGAAGCACTTGGCGAAGCGCGCGGCGCTCAAGGTGTCGGCCGCCGCCTGACGCCAGGACGGCATGGACCATCAACGCCGGCGTTCTGCTGACCCGGCCGCCATCGCCGTTAGCCGCTCCGAGGGACCACGAACCGCTCGTGCGCAGTCCGCATCGCGTTGCGGGCGATGTCGGGTTCGTTCACAGTGGGCTCTCGCAACCACGTGACGCCGTCCCCGCGGCCTTCCTGCGCCCTGCAAGCTGAGCCAGGTTATTGTGCCATGTGAACTTTGCGGCCTAGGCTGGGCCGCGAATATTCCCGGAGGAAAAGGTCGTGCATCGTCTCCTCCTGATTGCGTTTGCCGTTCTGTTCTGGGGGTTTGCGCATAACCCGGTCGCGGCGCAGGTTCCCCCTGCTGCCACGGCCCAGGCCTGGCCGCATACGGTCGCGCGCGATGGGGCGAGCATCACCATCTACCAGCCGCAGGCCGTCGATTGGCCCGAGCGCAAAACGTTGACCGCGCGCGCGGCGGTCGCCATCACGCCGCAGGGCCAGACGAAGCCGCTGCTCGGAACGGTGGAGATCTCGCTGCGGACATCCACCGACGAAGCGGCGGGCGTCGTCGCCTTCTCCGACCCGAAATTGCTGGCCACGCATTTCCCGTCGCTGGACACTCGGCAGGCGGCAACGCTCGAGGCGAAAATCGCCGCCGCGCTGCCGGCGATGCAGACCAGGCAGGTGCCGCTCTCGGCCATCCTGCTCAGCCTGAACCAGACGCCGGTGCAGCCGGTGGAACTGAAGAACGACCCGCCGCGGATCTTCCACGCCAACCATCCGGCCAGCCTCGTCGTGTTCGACGGCGAGCCGGTGCTGGCACCCGTCGGCAAGTCCGGGCTTTCCTTCGCGGTGAACACGAACTGGGACGTCTTCACCATCGACGGCGCCTGGTACCTGCTCAACAACGGAACCTGGTTGAAGGCCGCGGCCGCGGCGGGGCCCTTTGCGCCAACGGCGCAGCTTCCCCCGGCCTTCAACGCGCTGCCGACGGACGCGAACTTCGCCGATGCCCGCAAGGCGTTGCCGGCGCGGGCGGCGAAGCCGGGCCAGCCGGTCCCGACCATTTTCGTCAGTACCGTGCCGGCCTCGATCATCGTCACCGACGGCGCCCCGAAGCTCGCCGCCGTCGCGGGCACGACGTTGCAGCGCGTTACGAACACGCCGAATGCGCTGTATTTCTACCCCAGCGACGCGAAATACTACGTGTTGCTTGCCGGCCGCTGGTTCTCCGCGCCCGCGCTGGACGGCGGCTGGGCGTTCGCCACCGACAAGCTGCCGCCCGACTTCGCCTTGATCCCCGCGGACAGCCCGGACAACGCGGTTTTGCCCGCCGTGCCGGGCACCGCGCAGGCGCAGGAAGCGGTGCTGAAGTCGCAGATCCCCACCACCGCGACGCTCAAGCGCAGCGCCGCCAGGATCGACGTCGCCTATGTCGGGCCGCCGCGTTTCGAGCCGATCGCGGGAACGCCGATCCTGCATGCCGCGAACACGCAGTCCGTCGTGCTGAAGATTGGCGACAAGTACTATGCCTGCGAGGCCGGCGCCTGGTTCATTGCGGCCTCGCCGACCGGTCCCTGGGCGCTGGCCGACAGCATTCCGCCGGTGATCAAGACAATCCCGCCCAACAGCCCCTATTACAACGTCACCTACGTCGAGGTTTACAACGCGACTCCGGTGGCGGTGACCTACGGCTACACGGCCGGCTACGCCATGGGCTTCGTCAGCGCCGGCGTGCTGGTGTACGGCACCGGCTACTATTATCCGCCGGTGATCGTGCCGGGTCCGCTGCCGATCTTCCTGCCGTACCCTTATACCTATGCCGGCAAT
>CAIMEK010000239.1 GCA_903839965.1 uncultured Acetobacteraceae bacterium
CCCTTGACGCGAGCATTCCTCCATAATCCGACAAGTCCGGCGGGTAGATCATTCCACCTCCACCGACAATCCTCATTTTTTGAATAGACATTGGCACGCCTTTTTTTGCATTTGGCAGCGAAGTCTTTTATTGCGGCCTCAGTCTTGGCGAGAACGCCGAAACTAATAACGTGTATTTCCAGAGCGTCACTCCGGCGAGTCTGTCGAAATAGCGAGGATTCGTCATCGGGCAAAATAAAGATCGGCATGCCAAGATGCGCGGATTGAAGCTCAAGATCATCTCCAAGCAGGATGCCACGCTCAAGATGGTCGCGAAGCTTCTGTCAGAAGGCCACGATCCCGACGTTTCCGTTCAGCCGTCCATCGATCCGTATTGGATCCCAATCACCGAGGACGATTTGGCTGGTGCTGGGGCCGAGCACTACGGTAGCGCCATCAAGCGAGCCCAAGGGCGCGGTGATCAGGCGACAGCCCAGGCTATGACTGAGGAGGCCGCAGCCCTTTACAAGGCTTGGGGTCGGGAAACCAAGGTTATCGATGGCATGCTTTACCGGAAGTACGGTTTCTCGTATGATCAAGTGCATCGGCTTGTTGACGAATACCCCCAACTCAAGGGAAGGGTGCAACCGAGGCTTGTAATCGGGCATCCAAAGGAGGCGGTATGGGCGGCACTGAATCATCCCGAAGCGGTCGTGACATGGATGCATGCCAGGATCAGGGCGGGAATGTTCAGCGATGTGGTCGGGCAGCAGATGGGCCTTGGCGACATCGGAAACTTTCCGGGTCGGGTCATCTTCCAATCGCCCCAAGAAAGCGGAAACGGAAGATGGCGGATGCTCTTGCAAAACGAAAGGCAGAAGGGAAAGGAAGGTGAGATTTCCGAAACTGACGCCTGCAAGTCGGTCAACGACTACATCTACGCGAATCACGCAACTCAGGCGGATCAGATTTATCAGACCCTGAAGCGTTCTTCCTGCTGTCAGGGAGGTGCGAGCGATGACGCTTGCATGGACTGTGCTGCACATTGTGCGATGGGTCCGAGCAACAACGAGTATCTGATCGATGCGGGGCTCGTCGAGCAATCGGCTCGCGAGGTTGGGCAACAGCAAGCCGGCCAGCGTGCCGTCCAATCGCAGAACGCACCACGCCCACAACTGACCGAATCTCAGCGGCTCGCGAACCTCGGACGAGCGATGAGTCGCAGTCGCTTCTCCAT
Source organism: uncultured Acetobacteraceae bacterium (assembly GCA_903839965.1). GTDB lineage: Bacteria > Pseudomonadota > Alphaproteobacteria > Acetobacterales > Acetobacteraceae > Rhodovastum. The sequence continues at coordinate 1,217 of CAIMEK010000239.1, forward strand.
GCTCGATCAAGCCATGCGAGCCTACTACGGCGCATCCTCCGAGCCGGCCGTCGATGCGTTCTGGCAGGGCCAGCCGGGCACGATCACCGTCATCGAGGAGAACCGGCCGATCCGGTATTCCCGGCGGCACGGCAGCGTCTGCGTGGAGCGACTGGGCGTCGGCCAGAGTTCTGACCTCGACTGATCGCGATCCTCCGTTTCTCGTCGCCCATCTTGCCTGGGCGACCGGAACCTGTTGACAGATTTCTAGGGCGATTAGAATATGGGCGTGACCGAGAATCCAGCCGACCGCATTCGTGCGATCCGGCTGGCACTGATCCGAGAGTTGGAACGGCTACTGAAGGTGGCGACCAACCCTGCGTTTAGCGGAACTGTGGTGCTCGAGGTTTCCTCCAAGACAGGAATCCTGGGCGACAAACCATGGGTCAGGATCAACCAGAGTGGGTTCTCGGAATAGTTTGACACTGATGCTTTGATGCAAACTTCGCTGTTCGTGTAGTCAGTAGGGTTACTTCCACCAGAAGGCCCGTCAGGAATTCGTTCCTGGCGGGCCTTTTTTCGTTTCTTGGCTAGTCAGGACGCGACATGCCGGCACCGGCCGCAACGAATCGAATCGACGCCAAAAGCCTGCCGCGGGCGAACACCCGCAGCGCCGGACGCGATCCGTTTGCCGGTCCCGAGTGGGTTCTGATCCGCAACATTCCGATCTTTGCGGAGCACGAAACGACCGACAACGAGGGCAAGAAGATCAAGTTCGGTGCGGCCGAACTTCGCGGCGTGGCTAACCGCTGCAACCGCCGGATCACCGAGACCGGCGACTACGCCACGATAATCGTCGGCCACACATCGGATCCCGACGACCCGGTCCAGCGACAGCCCGAGGTCGTCGGCTACGCCGGCCCGTTCCGCCTGGGCCTGCTCGGCCAGCCCGGCCAGCGGCAGCGATACGTCGTCCTGGCCGACTTCCACGTCCATCGGTCGAAGATCGGTGTCTACAACTCGCACCCACGCCGGTCGGCCGAGCTATGGCTCGAAGACCAATTGGGCGAGTCGTTCCTCGATCCGATCGCGCTGCTCGGCGGCGATCCGCCCCGACTCGACCTGGGCCTCGCCCCCGAGATCGGCGCCAAGGGCGGCGACGGCGCCTCGGCCATGCCCGCCAAGTTCTTCTACGCGATGCGTGGGGCCAAACGCTGCCTCAAGTACTCAATGGGCGCATCCGCCATGCCTGGGCCTGGGAACGTCACCCTGCCTCGTCAGGGCGGCATCTTCGGCAAATCGCCGGCCGCGAAACGCGCGAAGCAGACCGTCGCGGGCCTCGGCGGCAAGAAATATTCCTCCGCAACGAACCAACCAACCCAATCACAGGGGAACCGAACCGTGATTTCTCCCGAAGATCTTCAGCAAATCGTCGCGGCCTTGATGGCGACCGAGCCCATGCAGTACCTCCAACGCAAGATGGAGGAGGACGGTGGCCAGGACGACGCCATGGGCGGCGAGCCCGGCCAGCCCGGCGAGCAAGTGCCCGGCGAAGGTGCCGG
>CAIMEK010000240.1 GCA_903839965.1 uncultured Acetobacteraceae bacterium
AGGGCGTGGCTGTCGCGGGGTCGCTTTCGCCACGCAAGGGCGTGGCTGTCGCGGGGTCGCTTTCGCCACGCAAGGGCGTGGCTGTCGCGGGGTCGCTTTCGCCACGCAAGGGCGTGGCTGTCGCGGGGCCGGCGCGTCAGCCCGGTGCCACGCTGTTGGCGAGGCGTTCGCGCCACCACGCGAACAACCCGCTCGCCACCACGATGGCGCCGCCGGCGATGGTCCAGCCGTCCGGGATGTCGCCGAACACCAGCACGCCAAGGACAGAAACCCAAAGCAGCAGCGTGTAGCTGTAAGGCTGGATGGCGGCCGCCTCGGCGGCGTCGAGCGCGAAGGTCAGCGCGAGATAGCCCAGGCTGCCCAGCAGGCTGATGGCAATGAGCAGCGTCCAGCCGAGCCCGCTCGGCGGGTTCCAGGTGGGCAGGCCGGCGAACATGGTCAGCAACAACGCCACGCCGGCCGACCACAGCAGCGTGGTTTCGCTGCTGTCGGTGCGGCCGCACAGGCGGATCAGGATCTGGTAGAGCCCCCACATCGCCGCCCCGGCCAGCGGCAGCAGCAGCGCCCAGTTGGGCGAGGCGAAGCCGGGGCGAATGATCAGCAGCACCCCGGCGAACCCCACCAGCACCGCCGCCCAGCGGTCCAGCCCGACCTTTTCGCCGAGCATCGGCGCGGACAGCGCCACCACGATCAGCGGCGACGAACTGCCGACCGCATGCGTGTCGGCCAGCGGCAGGTAGCGGAAGGCGAGCACGAACATGCAGCTTTCCAGCACCGCCAGCGCGGCGCGCCAGAATTGCAGCCAGGGCCGCCTGCTGCGCAGCGCGCGGCGCAGGCCCTGGGTACGGTGCGCCAGCAGCGCCGCCAGGCCGAGGAAGATGACGGAGCGCACGAACAGCACCTGCGCCACGCCGTAGTCGTGCACGATGTATTTGGTGATCGCGTCCATGCTGGCGAAGCACAGCATGGAAGCCACCATCAGGCTTGCGCCGATGGCGTAACCGCTCAGGCGGTGGGTCCGGGGGCCTTGCGGCCCCCGGCTTAGGTTCGGCTTCAGGAATTCGGCCCGCGTTCCATCGAGTACGGCTGCCAGCGGCGCAGGCTGCTCTTGGCCAGCACCGTCGGGTTCACGCAGCTCATCGGCCAGCGGTCGGTGAGCAGCAGCAGCAGTTCGCGGCCCACATGCGCCTTGCGGCCCGGGTCGAACCGCGCGGACGCCGAGGCGGTGTGCGCGCTGAGGATGACATTCTTCATCTGCAGCAGCGGGTTGTCCTGCCGGGGCGGCTCCAGTTCCAGCACGTCGAGCGAGGCGCCGGCGATCCAGCCTTCCTGCAGGGCGCGGATCAGCGCGGCTTCGTCCACGGTCGGGCCGCGGCCGGTGTTGATGAACCATGCCGTCGGCTTCATCATCCGGAAGTGCTTCTCCTTCAGCATGCCCTGCGCCTGCGGGGTCGCCGGGGCGTGCATGGAGACGAAGTCGGACGTGCTCAGCATGTCCTCGATCGAGGTCGGCTCCACGTCGAAGCGCGGCATCACCAGTTCTTCGATGAACGGGTCATAGGCCTTCATGCGCAGGCCGAACGGCTTGGCGCGCAGCGCGACGGCGCGGGCCACGTGGCCGAAGGCGACGAAGCCGAGCGTCATGCCCATCAGGCGGGGGATCTGCAGCAGCGCCGGGCGGCCCTCGCGCCAGCGGCCTTCGCGCACCATGCGGTCCTGCTCGATCACCCGGCGATGGCCGGAGAGCAGCAGCATCATGGCGTGGTCGGCGACTTCCTCGATGAAGGTGTCCGGACAGTTGGTCACCGGGATGCCACGCGCGGTGGCCGCGGCGACGTCCACATAGTCCACGCCCACGCTGCCCAACACGATGCCGCGGCACTTCGCCGGCAGGGCGTCGATCATGCGCTTGGTGAACGTCATGCCCTTGGCATAGACGGCGTCGGCGTCGGGCGCGGCCTTGATGAAGCCCTCCTCGGTGGGCTCGCATTCGTAGAACTCGATTGCGAGTTCCTCGAGAGGCCGCGCTTCGTCGTCATATCCACCGCCGGAGACGGTGAAACTCGCCCCGGCTGGGGTGAGGATGCGGAATTTCGCCACGTCTTTGCTCCTTGTTGCGCTCTAAGTACGAGGCGGCCGCGCGCGCACCGCGGCCTCGTTGATATCGATACCCCATCCTGGCCCGCTCGGCAGTACCATCTCGCCATGCTCGATGAGCGGTACAGCGGTGACGAACTCGTCGCGCCAGGGAATGCTGTCCACGTCGGTCTCCATGATACGGAAATTCGGTACCACGGCCGAGAAATGAGCGCTGATGGCGCTGCACAGGTGACCATAGAAATTGTGCGGCGCGACGTTGATTTCGTAGACCTCGGCCATCGCGGCGATCTTCAGCGATTCCGCCAGCCCGTTCCAGATGACGTCGACGATCGCCACGTCCATGGCGTAGGCCTCGAAATACGGCTTGAAGTCGCGCCGGTGGCACAGCGTCTCGCAGCTTGCCAGCGGGCAGGGCGCGCGGTCGCGGATCAGCGCCAGCGAGGCCGGATCGAGCACGTCGACCTCCAGCCAGGTCAGGTCGTACGGCGCCACCGCGTCGGCAATGCGGCGGAATCCCTCGGTCTTGAAGTGGAAGTTGATGTCCAGCATCAGCCCGATGTCGGGCCCGGCGCCGACCCGCAGCGCGGCCACCGTTTCGGCGGCGGCGCGCACGTTGGCGGCGTCCCAGTTCAGCTCCGGCCAGCCCGGCGTGCGGCCGAAGCCGGGGGTGAAGGAGGCCAGCCGGCCGTCGACCATCGGCAGCATGTTGGTCTTCAGCGCCTTGTAGCCGCGGTGACGGATTTCCTCGCCGAGCCGGGCCAGGTCGTCGTAGCTGCGCAGTTCCGGCACGCCCATCATGGCAGAGTTGCGTACCCGGTAGGTTCCGGCATGCGACCAATAAACCGGGATGCGCTCGCGCACCGGCCCGCCGAACAGCGCGTAGACCGGCACGCCGAGGTCCTTGCCGGTGATGTCCAGCAGGGCGTTCTCGATCGCCGCGATGGCCTGCTGGGTGAGCCCGCCCGGCGATTGCCGGGTCAGCACCTGCAAGGTGGAGACCACCTGCTCGAAGCGGCGCGGGTCGCGCCCGATGACCAGCGGCGCCAGGGCCTCGATGACCTGCGACAGCCCGGCGCTGCCGAAACCCTCGTTGTATTCCGACCAACCCGTGATGCCGCTGTCGGTGGTGACCTTGAGGAACGAGAAGGTCCGCCAGCCCGCGTCGGCGCGAAGGGTTTCTATCCCGGTGATTTTCATGTTTCCTCCCGCCGGTCGGCGGCGCCGGCAATGCACCACGGCGCGACGCGCGCCACAAGGCAGGATGGGAGGGTTAGGCATGAAGCGGCTCGAGGGCAAGGTGGCCTGGGTGACCGGGGCGGGCAGCGGCATCGGCGAGGCGGCGGCGATCGCCCTGGCGGAAGAGGGGGCGAGCGTGGTGCTCACCGGGCGCACCCGCAGCAAGCTCGACACGGTGGCGAAACGCATCGGCGCGAGCGCCGTGGTGGAGGCCGGCGACCTCACCAAGCCCGACCAGGTGCAGGCCATCGTGGATCGCATAAAGGCCAAATTCGGCCGGCTGGACATCGCGGTGGCCAATGCCGGGGTGAACCTCGCGCCGCGCTCCTGGGCGCAGCTGACGCCGGCGGGGGTGGACGAACTGATCCAGGGCAACCTGAACAGCGTGTTCTACTGCGCCATGGCCGTGCTGCCGATCATGCGGGCGCAGCAGGACGGGCAGGTGATCATCACCGCCAGCATGGCGGGGCGGTTCATCAGCCTGCTGAGCGGCCCGGGCTACACCGCCTCCAAGCACGGCGCGGTGGCGCTGGCGCACACCATCAACATGGAGGAATGCGTCAACGGCATCCGCTGCAGCGCGGTGCTGCCGGGCGAGGTGGCGACCCCGATCCTCGACAAGCGCCCGGTGCCGGTGACCAAGGAAGAACTCGCCCGCATGGCGCAGTCCGAGGACCTGGGCGACCTGATCCGCTACATCGCCTGCCTGCCGAAGCGGGTGGTGATCAACGAGGTCATGATGTGCCCGACCTGGAACCGCGGCTACGTGGCTGGCCTGGGCAGGAAATCGTAGGCGGAATTGCGGGCGGCACGCCGGTGGCGCGCCGCCCGGGCCGGGTTCAGTCCCTCGAGATGCGGGTTTCCTTGGCGGTGAGGAACTCCAGCAGCGCCGGCTTGCCCGCCTGCGTCTGGGCGATGCCGCGACGAATGGCGGGCACGATCTCCTCGGGCGTGGAAATCCGCTCGCCATGGCCGCCGAAGGCACGCGCCATCGCCGCGTAGTCGCCGGAGATGTCGGTGGCACGGTATTTCTGGGTGGAAACCGGCATCACCTTCAACTCGATCGCCATGGAGAAGTTGTTCAGCAGGATGGACAGGATGGGGAGGCGCTCGCGCACCGCCGTTTCGAAGTCCATGCCGGTGAAGCCGATCGCCGCGTCGCCCCAGACGTTGATGCACAGCTTGTCCGGATGCGCCAGCTTGGCCCCCATCGCCAGCCCCAACCCGTAGCCGAGCTGCGTGGTCTTGCCCCAGCCCAGGTAGGTCAACGGCTCGGTGGACTGCCAGAACGGGCTGAGCTGGTCGCGCGGACTGCCGGCGTCATGGGTGATGATCGTATTGGCGACATCGACCGTGTGTTGCAGGTCCCACAGCACGCGATAGGGATTGAGCGGCGCGTCGTTGCTGGTGAGCTTTGGCATCC
>CAIMEK010000241.1 GCA_903839965.1 uncultured Acetobacteraceae bacterium
GGCGACGACCTGGCCGCGGAGGCGCACATATTCTCCAACGAACTGATCGTGCGGGGATCGACCGGGCCGGTGCCGCGCGAGCGAGGGAAAAAGCAGCCAAGCCCACCCACAACGGAGACAAAGAAGGCGCGTAAGACTGCATAAGCGAGTGTGCGGACCCGAGAAGTCGGCTTGACAGCCGCTTAAAAACGTTTTTAAGCTTGTCGGCAGCCAGTTACCGTGGACCTGCGGATGAGCGGGCCGGGACGTGGAATTGTGGCCCCGTCAATGGAAGAGAAGCAATGAAAGAGAAGCTTACCAGTCTTTCCGAAGCGGTGCGACGTATTCCGGGCGGCAGCCGGATCGCCATTGGCGGCAGCATCGAGCGCCGCCAGCCCGTTGCCATCGTGCGGGAAATCATCCGCCAGTCTATTGGCAATCTGTCATTCCATGCGTTCTCGACAGGATTGTCGGTTGACATGGTGGCTGCCGCCGGGCTGCTGGCGCGCGTTGAAAGTGTCTATGTGGGACTGTTCTGGCACGGACTGGCGCCGAGCTTCCGCCGAGGCGTCGAGGCGGGCCAGGTGGAAGTCGGCGACTTTTCCGAATCCGCCATGGGCGCGCGCATCCTCGCGGCCTGCAGCGGCCTGACTTTCGCCCCGGTGAAGGCCCTTCTCGGCACCGACATGGCAAAGCAGGATCCCTCGCTCGTCAAAGAAATAACTTGCCCGTTCACCGGAGAGCTCTACGTGGCGGTTCGCGCCTTGCAAACCGACTTCACCATTATCCATGGCTACCGCGCTGACCGCTTCGGCAACGTGCAATGGCCGCTGGCCCGCGACCCTGACGACTTCGACCAAAGCGTCGCCCGCGGTTCCAAGCGCCTGATCGTTTCCGTGGAGGAGATCGTCGACCACGAGGAGATCATGCGCCAACCGAACCTGACCTACATTCCGGCGCAATGGGTGGAAGCCGTCGTCGAGGTGCCGTACGGCTCCCATCCGTTGGCCGTCGATGCGTATTACGACGAAGACGTGGACGCCATACGCGCCTATGCCGAGGCCGGCAAAACACCCGAAGGCGCCAAGGCGTACCTGGATGAATTCGTTCGTGGGGCGCCCACGCACGAGGACTACCTTGCACGGTTCGGTGGCCTCGAGGCGCTCCGGCGTCGCCTTTCTGTAGTGGGGAGAGCAGCGTGAACGCGCAATACACGACCAACGAACTGATGGCGGCCGCGGTCGCCCGCGAGATCGCCGACGGGGACCTCGTCTTCATCGGCGTCGGCACGACCGACCGCGCGTTCACCCTCGCGTGCGGTGTGGGCGTGGTGGCAACGCGTCTGGCCCAGAGTGCGCATGCGCCGGATGCCGAAATTTACTGGGGCAACTTGATCTCGCCCGATCTCGACCAAATGCCACAAACCTGGCTGCAGGACACTTTCACCCGTTGGCCCACCGCCAGCCAGCTCACCGAGACGTCGCAGAAAAACGACATGCTGGCCTTCGGTCGCTTCGATGTGTCGTTCGAATCCGCGGCTCAGGTGGACCGCTACGGCAACCTCAACATCACCCGCCTCAACAACCCCGACGGCAGCATCAAGACCCGGCTGATAGGCTGCCTGGCACAGACCGAGCACCTGGCATTCGTGAAGAAGCCGATCATCATGGTGGACCTGAAGCGGCGCACCTTCGTGGAGGACGTGGACTACGTGACGAGCTTCGGTCACCAGCGCCATGGCGTGCTCCGGCAGCGCTACGGCCTGCCTGGACCCGGCCCGCAACTCTGCATCACGGACAAGGCGATCTTCGACTTCACGGGCGAGGGCGGCGCCATGCGCATCCGTTCACTGCATCCGGGCGTGACGCTGGAGGAGGTGCTCGCGCTGATGAGCTTCGCGCCCGAGGTTCCCGCCACGCTTGCCGAAACGACCGCGCCGACCGCGGCGGAAGTGGAGCTGATCAGGACGAAGATCGACCAAAAGCGAACGTTGCTGCGCGTCTGAAACGAGGCCCGGGCTGCGGAGGAACGTGCGGGACGCAACCGCAGCCCTGCCGGCCGGGAACGCGGCGCTACGGGCGGTCTTCGCCGCCTAGCCGTTCGCGCATCCCAGCACCTTAGCCAGGAGACAGTCATGAATTCGTCTATGCCGCCCGTGGACCAAGCCAACGATCGCAGGACCGGTGCCCGGGTCATGGCTGCGGCACTGCAGCGCCACGGCGTGAAGGTAATTTTCGGCCAGAGCCTCCCGACCGCCCTGATCCTTGCGGCTCCTGACTTTGGCATCCGGCAGATCGGTTATCGGACCGAGAATGCCGGTGCCGCGATGGCGGATGGCTACGCGCGCATCTCTCACAAGGTGGCCGTGGTGACTGCCCAGAATGGACCGGCGGCAACGTTGCTCGTCCCTGGCCTGGCCGAGGCGTACAAGGTGTCGGTGCCGATCGTGGCCATCGTCCAGGACGTGGCACGCCCCTTCACCGACAAGAACGCCTTCCAGGAACTCAATCATTTCGATCTGTTCCGTGGGTGCACCAAGTGGATTCGACGCGTTGCCGACGTCGATCGCATCGATGAATACGTTGACATGGCGTTCACCGCGGCGGCCTCGGGCCGGCCGGGCCCGGCGGTGCTGATGGTGCCCTTCGACATTCTCAATGAGAAACCGAACCTCGACTCCAACCGGCGGGACATCAGGCTCGGGTATTATCCGCTGGACAGGGTCTGCGCCGATCCTTCCAGGATCGATCAGGCAGCGGATCTGTTGGCGAAAGCCGCACGGCCGCTGATCATCGCCGGCGGCGGCGTGCATCTCTCCGATGCGGCGGCGGAGCTTGCCGCCCTGCAGGAAGCGGCGGCCATTCCGGTCGCCACGACGGTGATGGGCAAGGGCACGGTGGACGAGTGTCACCCGCTGTCGGTTGGCGTGGTGGGCTACTTCATGGGCACGCGCAGCATGACGCACGATCTGCGCGAGATGGTCAGTGGCGCCGATGTGGTGCTGCTGGTGGGCAACCGGACGAACCAGAACGGTACCGACAGCTGGAGCCTCTATCCGCCATCAGCAACATATATCCACCTGGACATCGACGGGCAGGAAGTGGGCCGCAACTATGAGGCCGTTCGCCTCGTCGGCGACGCCAAGCTGACGCTCGTCGCCCTGCGCGATGCACTCGCCAGACGGGACCTCTCGCTCCGCAAGGATGCCCGGCCCGCTCTGGAGCGCACCATCGCGGCGGGTCGCCGCTCCGCACGCGAGGCTTCGGCGATGCTCTCGGCCTCGTCCGCGAGCCCGATCCGGCCGGAGCGGCTGATGCGGGACCTCGACTCCGTCATCGACGAAAACACGATCATCGTATCGGATGCCAGCTATTCATCGATCTGGGTTGCCAACTACCTGACCGCGCGCCGACCCGGGCAGCGCATCATCACGCCGCGTGGCCTGGCGGGACTGGGCTGGGGCCTCCCACTCGCGCTTGGTGCCAAGGTGGCCCGTCCCGGCTCCAAGGTATTCTGCCTCGCGGGCGACGGCGGCTTTGGCCACGTCTGGTCGGAGCTGGAGACAGCGCGCCGGATGGGGCTCAACATCGTCCTGACGGTCCTGAACAACCAGATCCTCGGCTACGAAAAGCACGCAGAGAAGGTGCTGTTCGGTGCCTACACCGATGTTTGCGAGTTCTCCCCGGTGGACCACGCCGCGATTGCGCGGGCGTGTGGCTGCGAGGGCGTGCGCATCGTCGATCCGGCGGACTTCCTGCCGGCGCTGAAGACCGCGCTCGCGGCCGACCGCACCACACTGCTCGACGTGGTCACCGACGAACGGGCCTACCCGCCGATCTCCATGTACGAAGGGCAGTCCGTCCTGGCCTACTGAGCAGAACCGAGACTCCGGAAAAACGTTTTCATAAGCTGTTCCCTTGTCTATCCTGTGCTTCGGCCCAGGGCGTTCGGAGCCGCGGGGAGCGAACGCGATGGTTGGGCCGGTGCACAGCGGCGATTCGGGCTTGATCCGGTTCCGGCAGAGGCCGGGAAGCGCTGTGCACCAGCCAAAAGGGAACCCTCCTGGTTAGGAATCCGCCTCCATGACTGAACCCCTCCACGGCCTCAAGGTGCTGGACGTCTCGCGTTTCATTGCCGGGCCGACATGTGCAATGCTTCTCGGCGACCTCGGGGCCGACGTGGTGAAGATCGAGCGCAAGGGGGGCGAGGAGACCCGCGCGAACCTTCCGCAGCTCGGCGACCAGAGCGTCTATTTCCTGACATACAATCGCAACAAGCGGAGCATCGCCCTCGATTTCCGCAATCCTGCCGATCAGGAGACGTTGCGCCGGCTGATCGCTCAGGCGGACGTGCTGGTCGAGAATTTCCGCGCCGGCACCATGGAAAAGATGGGATGCGGCTGGGAGGCGCTGCACGCCATGAACCCGCGGCTCATCATGGTGCGAATCTCCGGGTTTGGCCAGGACGGTCCGCTGTCCAAACGTGCCTGCTTCGATGCGATCGCCCAGGCGATGAGCGGGATGATGACTCTGAACGGACAGACCGACGGACCGCCGACGCTCGTCGGAACCTACGTCGCTGACTATGGAACGGCGCTCTACGGCGTCATTGCCACGCTTGCCGCCCTGCTCAAGCGTCAGGAGAGCGGGAAAGGTCAGCTTGTCGAGGCCACGCTGCTTGAAAGCGCGATCAGCATGCTGATGATAGGCATTCCTGCGCAGGCGCAGCTCGGCATATCCGCGAGCCGGGTTGGCAACCGCGATCGCTACGTTGCGCCAGTGAACTGCTTCCAGGCGAGCGACGGCAGCTGGGTCTATGTTCAGGGCGGCACCGACGCGCTGTTCCCGCGGCTCGTGGCAGCCATGGAGATGCCCAAGCTGCTCGAGGACCCACGCTTCTCGACCTTCCAACAGCGACTTGAAAACAACGATGCCATCGAACCCGTCGTCGGCGCGTGGGTGAGGGAGCGGACAGCCGATGCCGTCGTTGAGTTGATGGACCGCGCCGGCGTGCCCTGCGCCAAGGTCGCCACCATGGCGGACGTCATCGCCAACCCCCAGCTTCGCGCCCGCGGCCAACTCGTGGACGTCCTCCACCCGTCTGCCGGCACCTACACAACTCACGGCGTTTCCATGCGGCTGTCCGACACGCCGGGCAGCATCCGCCGCCCGCCTCCCCGGGTGGACGAACATCGCGCGGAGATCCTGCGGGAATGGCTGGGCGAGGAAACACCGTAGGCGGCCGGGGCCCGGTTTCGGGGCCTGGCGGACTACCGCGTGCGCATCGGGCCTGAGCGGGGCGCTCAGGTGGCCTCCGCGACCAAGGACTGACCCCCCGGGTCAAGCCAGGCGCCAGGCCCGCCAGGCCCACACCCCGGGGGGTATCATCGTCCCGGCTCGACGGTACGCCGCTCGATGTCGAGCAGAGCCGGCAATCCGATGGCGTCGTGGATGTGCCGCTCCTCCGCGGCCGCGTCCGCACCGACCAAGGGATCGGGCAGCCCGTCGCGCATCGCACGGTAGGTGTCCCGCATCGCCCGGACCATCGCGAACAGCGGGGTTCCGGGGTCGACCACCAGGGTGAAGCCCAGTCGCCAGAGGTCCGCGACGCTCATCCCGGTCGCGGCGATGCCGCCGAGCGGCAGCATGCACATGAGCGGCCGGGGCAGGCGCTCGGCTATGGCGACCAGGTGGTCCGGTTTCCCCGGCATGATGAGCAGCACGTCGGCGCCGGCGGCGTGCAGGGCCTCGCCGCGGCGCAACGCCTCATCGAGCCCGATGGAGCGCGCAGCGTTGCTACGGGCGATGACAAGGAAATCCGGGTTGCGCCGGCTGGCGACCGCCTCGCGGACCTTGGCGGCCATCAGCTCCGTCGGAATGACGTGCTCGATCCCGATATGATGGTGCGCCCGCTTCGGCAGCAATTGGTCCTCGATCTCGATGGCGGCGAACCCGGCAGCTTCCGCCGTGCCGATGGTGTGCCGCATGTGCATCGGGTCGCCCCAGCCGCATACGCCGTCGAGGATCAGCGGCAGCGTCGAGACGGCGCGGATGGCGAGACCGAGCTGAGCCATCTCGGTTAGCCCGAGATTGGCCTCGGTGCAGGCGTTGAGGAAGCCGAGCGCACCGCCACCGACATAGCCCGCGGCGAACCCAGCCTGTTCCGCCAGCTTCGCCATCAGCGGGCTGACCACCAGCGGCGCGAATACTCCATCCGGGCCAGCAAGGGCTGCACGCAAGGTGTCCATTGCCTCGTTTCTTCCCTGGTACTCGCAGGCGCGCGGTGTCGTTGTAATGCAGCCGCCTGGACGCCGTGCAATGTATGCGCTTTCATGATGCTTGTCGCCGGTCGGTCTTGTCGCCGCCGGCGTCGGCAGCCCAGGGAGTGTTGCGCCGTGGCCGAATTGGACTCCACCTTAGGGACGATGGTCGCCCGACACGCTGCTGCGGCAATGACCCGGCCTCTGTCAGCGGAGCTGCGGGAGAAGGCCGGCCTGCATCTGCTCGATACGCTCGCTGCGATCGTCTCCGGCGCCGTGCTGGAGGCGGGCATCGCTGGGCAACGCTACGCGGAGAGCGTCGGCGGACCGCCGGTCGCCACCATTCTCGGCACCACTCTACGCGTGCCGTTGACCGAGGCGGCACTGGCCAACGGCATGGCGGCGCATGCCGACGAGTCCGACGACTCGCACGAGGACAGCCAGACCCATCCGGGCTGCGGCGTCGTGCCAGCGGCGATCGTCACGGCGGAATGGCTGGACTGCTCGGGCGAGGAGCTGCTGCGCGCTGTCGTGCTCGGCTACGAGATGACGATCCGCTTCGCCCGCGCGCTCGGCTCGGCGATGACGTTCAAGCGATCCTCGCTGTCAAGCCACGCGTATGGTCCGCTGTTCGGCGCCGGCTACGCCGCCGGTGCGCTCATGGGATTTGGCGCCGCACAATTCGCGACATTGCTGAACTACCTGGGGCAGGAGGCATCGGGCCTGACCACCTGGCGGCTCGATCAGCGCCATACGCTGAAAAGCTACGTGTTTGCCGGCATGCCGGCGATGAACGGGTGCAAGGCCGCGGCGCTGGTGCGAAGCGGCTTCACCGGCGGCAGCGATGCGCTCGACATCAGCGACCGCAATATCCTCGATGCGATCTGCCCCAGTCCGCGCCCGCAAGCGCTGGTCGAGGGGCTCGGCGAACGCTTCGCCATGATGCAGACCGACATAAAGTCCTATCCCGTCGGCTATCCGATCGCCGCCCCGCTCGCCGCGCTGGAGCGGATCATCGCCGAGCACGCACCGGTGCCGGACGCGGTCGAAGCGATCCGCGTCCACTACGACGAGGACTGGTACAAGGTGATCGGCGACAAGAGCCGCATGCCGGACGTCAATTTACGCTACTGCTTGGCGGTCACCATGCTCGAAGGCCGGCTCGGCTACGACGCGGCGCATGACGCGGCGCGGATGGCGGACGATGCGGTGCTTGCCATGGGGCGCCGGGTCAGCTTCCTGCCGCCCACACCGGGCCTCGACCGCTTCGCTGTTGTGGTCGAGGTGGCGGCGCGGGGCCGGGTGTTCCGGGCCGAACAGGACCGCAACGTGCTCGGGCGGTGGGAAAACCCTATGAACCGCGGTCAGGTCGAGGCGAAGGCGTTCGAGCTGCTGTGCACCGCGATCCCGGCCGAGCAGGCCGGGCAGGCAATTCGCATGGCTGCCGGGATCGGCGAGCTCGCCAGGGTGGCTGATTTGCTGCGGGTGCTCACGCCACCGCAGCGCCGGTAGTGGCCGCGCCGGCACCCCGGCGGGCGGTTCTCCTGCGCGCTGCTTGCTGCCGCCTCCAACCTGTTCGCCGCGATCGCGGGCCGCGCTGAAGGGCGCCCTTTCCCGGCCACGAGGGATTGTGACACAATTGCAGCCCGCAACGCCCGGGAGCACCCCCATGCCAGACCCCACCCCCCCGAATGGCCTGCCGAACTGGCGAATCCTTGCCCGGGGACTGCGGTTTCCGGAAGGGCCGGTGGCGATGGCGGATGGCTCCGTCATCCTGGTCGAAATCGCCCGCGGAACCGTCACGCGGGTAGCACCGGACGGCACCGTTTCGGTGGTGGCCACGACCGGCGGGGGCCCGAACGGCGCCGCGATCGGGCCGGACGGCGCGCTCTATGTCTGTAACAACGGCGGCTTCGTCTGGCGCACGGTAGCGGGGCTGCTGTGCCCCGGCGAACAGCCGCCGGATTACGAGGGCGGACGCATCGAGCGGGTCGACCTGAAAACCGGGGCGGTCAGGGTGCTTTACGAGCGCTGCGACGGCTTGCCCTTGCGCGGACCCAACGACATCGTATTCGACGCCAACGGCGGATTCTACTTCACCGACCTCGGCAAGGACCACGCGCGCGAGCACGACCATGGCAGCCTCTACTACGCCCGCGCCGATGGCACTGACATCGTCGAGATCGCGCATCCGGTGATCACGCCGAACGGCATCGGCCTGTCGCCCGACGGCGGCACGCTCTACTTCGCGGAGACCGACACCGCGCGGCTCTGGGCCTTCGAGATCCCGGCGCCGGGGGTGGTGCGCACGCTGCCGTTCCCGGGTTCCCCCAACCGAGCTCGCTTCGTCGGCAACCTCGCGGGGCTGCACCTCTTCGACAGCCTAGCGGTGGAGGCCAGCGGCAACATCTGCGTCACCACGCCGATCTCCGGCGGCGTGGCGGTGTTTTCGCCGGCCGGGGAGGAGCTGCGGCGGGTGCCGATGGGCGACTATTTCACCACCAACATCTGCTTCGGCGGACCGGACATGCGCACGGCCTACGTGACGCTCTCGGGCACTGGCATGCTGGCGGCAATGGACTGGCCCGTGCCCGGGCTGAGGCTGAACTACCAGGACTGATACCGTGTCTCGCTGATCGCGACCATGGTATGTGGTGGTGCACGGATATCGGTCGTTCACCACGCACTTCCTTCGTGGCGCTCATCGCGACCGGATTTCTTCGTTAAGAGGAGGGAGCGCAAGCCGGGACTCATCCCTTGACCGCGCCGGCCGTCATCCCCTGCACCAGGAACCGGCGCATCAGGAGCGAGAACGCGAACACCGGGAGCAGGATCAACACGCCGCAGGCGGCGATCTTGCCCCACTCCCAGCCCTGGTAGTTCATGAAGTTCACCACCTGCACGGGCGCAGTCATGGCCTGGGTCCGCGTCAGCGTCAGGGCGAAGAAAAAGTCATTCCACGAGTAAATGAAACACAGGATTGCCGTGGTCGCCACGGCCGGCGCCGCCATCGGCAGCACCACCTGCCGGAACGTGCCCCACAGGCTGGCGCCGTCGATCCAGGCCGCCTCCTCCAACGCACGGGGCGACGCCTCGAAAAACGTCCGCATCAGCCAGACGACGAGGGAGAGATTGAAAGTCAAATAGATCATTACCAGGCCGGTGATCGTGTCCAACAGCCCGATGTAGCGGTACATCAGGAAGTACGGGATGGCGAACGCGATCGGTGGAACCATGCGCGAGGACAGGATCAACAGCGACAATGGACGCTCGCTGCGCAACGGCGCCCGGGCCAGTGCGTACGCCCCGGGCACGCCGATCAACAAGGCGAAGATCGTCGAGATCACGCTGGCCATGGTGCTGTTGCCGAACGGACGGATGAACTGCGGGGTCATCAGGCTGCGGTAGTTTTCCAGCGTCGGCACGAACAACGCGCTGCTGACGCCCGCCATGATGTCGATGTCGCTCTTGAGGCTCATGCTGATGAACCACAGGAACGGCGACAGCGCCACCAGCGCCAGCAAGATGATGCAGGTGTTGAAAGCGAAGCGCGCGCCCCTGCCCCGCCTACTCCGCACGTTCGCCTCCGCTGACCAGGCGCACGATCACCCAGCTGAGCAGGCAGACCACGCCGACCAGCACGATCGTTACCGCACTGGAGTACCCGAGGTAGCTGAAGTTGAAGGCCTGCACGAAGATATAGTAATTCGTCACCTCCGTCACCGTGCCCGGGCCACCGTTGGTCAACAGGTAGATCAACGGAAACGCCTTGATGCTGTCGATCAACCGGAACAGCCCGGCCACCAGGAGCGCGCCCCGAAGATACGGCAAAGTAATGTACAGGGTGAGCTGGAACGAGCTTGCCCCGTCCAGCCGGGCCGCCTCGACCAGTTCCTCCGGCATCATGCTGAGCGCCGAGAGGATAATGAGCATGGTGAAGGGGAACCACTCCCAGGTGTCGGCCAGCACGATGGCGCTGAGCGCGTAGTGCGCATCGGTGATCGGAACCGGCACCTGCCAGCCAAGCGCATCGAACAGCCACCAGATCGGGCTGATATCCGGGGAGAACAGCATCTTCCAGATGATCGCCACGACAATCGGCGGCAGCACCATCGGCACCAGCAGGCTGGTGCGGATCACCGCGCCAAGCCGCGCGCTGGTGTTCAGCAGCAGCGCGGCGAGCAGGCCGAGGATAACCTGCAGGCTGACGGTGGACACCGAGAGCTTCAACTGCGTCCATAGACTGTCGTGCAGGCGCGTGTCCGACAGCTGGAGGATGTAGTTCGCAA
>CAIMEK010000242.1 GCA_903839965.1 uncultured Acetobacteraceae bacterium
ACCCGCTCGACGGCCATCAGGCGGATGGTCTCCAGCGTGGCATGGTCGAGGCTGCGTCCATCCCGCTTCATGCCACCTTGAATCGTGTCTCAGCAGCAATGTCAAGAGACGCGTCGCCTTAATTACCGACTGGTGAGTAAAACAAGTGCCTATAAGTTTTTGCCCGGCGTAGCGGACACAATTGCCATGCTCCGCGGAGCCGTGGAGGTGAGCATCGATGCGGGCACTCGGGATACCTACACGCAGGTTAAGGGCAAGGACGCCTTGGGCCGCGTAATCGATAACATCGCTCGATATCGAGAGCACGGACAGGTGAACCTGAAGTATATCGGCGGGAGCAACAACCTTGGGGACGATGATATTGAAGGCTTCGTGAAACTGACGGCGCGTCTGGCCCCGAATATTGTAACGGTTACCCCGGAATGGTCGGAATACTGGAAAGGAGATTATGCTGGCGGTTTGACAAGGCAGATCGCCAAGTTGATTCACCTGCTTGGTGAAACGGGGCTGCATGTTGTTCCTGGCAATCAGGCGGAGCGGAAGCAGTTCTTCCCAAATTCCTGGTCGGAGCTCGAATTGGAGTTGACCCGGTTCGTTGGGCGGTTTGCGGCTTAGCCGCTCTTATTCGGCGACAATGGGGACTGAAGCTGTCTGGGCGAAAGTCGCGTTGATGCGAGGCGATTTTCATCGCGGGTCGAGGACGGGCGTGTCAGGCGTTGGGACTTGGCAGGGAAGGAAGGGTCGGCCCTCCGATGCAGCTCCATTTCGGGTTTCGTCGGGAGCCGACCGAATTGGCGTGATAACTCCGCAACCCTTTGAAGCATGACTCCGTCGCCTGATCGGCTTTGCCACTCGTTCGACGCGAAGCCGGCCGCGGCGAGAGCGTCGCCCCATCGCGCCCAAAATACGCCAGTCCATTTCGACCGAGTTATCCTGGTGATCCGGGAAAACGCTTCAACACCCGGTGGTTTGCCGCCATTCTCCGAAGCGAGCCGGCGTATCTCGCTCAGTATCCGGCGGCGCAGTTCCATGGCCCTACCCCTCCCGCCCCAGCGCCCCCATCATCTCCGCCCATTCGCGCTTCGACAGCCCGCTGCTGGGCTGCGCCACCTGTTCACCCGTCAGCATCCGCCGCAGCACCGCCAGCATGCCGGCCGAGAAGGTCACCGCCCCCAGCCGGTAGTCGCGGAACGCCGCGCAGGTCGCCGGCACCCAGGCCTCCACCGTCGCCAGCATCGCCTCGGCATAGACACGGATTTCGTGCTGCGCATGCGTATCCAGCCGCAGCGACAGGAAATGCAGCAGGTTGTGCAGGTCGATCTTCCAGTACCATTGCGTATAGGTGTTGAGAGTCAGGTTCATCCGCGCCAACTCGCGCGCCAGCCCCTGCCGCGCCGGATCGACCGCCGCCCCATCCGCCCCTTCGTTCAACATCTCCACGTAGTGGTGGTGGCAGCGCGCCGCGTCGTCGCGCAGCAGGTCGAGCACTTGCGCCGCCTCGTCGCCCTGCAGCACGTCGCCGCGGCCCTGCCGGTTCACCACCGACTGCGCCGCCAGGTGCGCGGGCGCCGGGATGTAGAATTCGCGGTCGAGAATGGAATAGCGGGCGGAATATTCATTCACGCTCGCCGTGCGATGGCGAATCCACTGCCGCGCCACGAAAATCGGCAGTTTCACATGATACTTGATTTCGCACATCTCGAACGGCGTGGTGTGGCGGTGGCGCATCAGGTAGCGGATCAGCCCGGCATCCTCGCTGGTGCGCCGGGTGCCGCGCCCATAGGACACCCGCGCGGACTGCACCACCGCCCCGTCGTCGCCCATGTAGTCGATCACCCGGACAAAACCGTGGTCGAGCACCGGAATGGCGCGGTACAGCATGGCCTCCAGCGCCGGCACGCTGGCGCGCCGGGTGGGCGAACTCGTCCCCCGCTGGGCCTCGATCTCGGCGCGCTGCTCATCGGTCAGGCTCATCGGACGTCACCCCTTCTCTGCGGCCACGCGAGCACCTATATTCGTCCCGCCGGCTTGCCGGCTATGGCGATAAACGATGCGTGGAATAAGCGTTGTGGACCCGGGGGCAGTGCCCGGCGCCTCCACCATTTCCCGGGGTCCGGGACCATGGGGGCGAAACAGTCTCGACACGCGTGGTAAAGGCTCATCTTTTGCCCGGCATGGTACCGCCGTTATCGGGCCGTATGACAAGTGCCAACGACAATGAGGCACTCGCTGTCGCCGCATAAGCGATAAGCGCGGTTCGGGGGGCACCGGGCAACAGAAGCCCCCCACTTCGCCCACCCCATCTTTCCCCTGGCACCTTTCCCCGGCGCGTCCCTTTCGCTAATGGAGAGGACTGACGCACGAGGCAGCCATGGAAGACGATCGCACCGGACAGGGCGGCCCCCCCGGCCAGAACGGCGACATGCCGCCCGAGAGCCTGCTGCCCTACGACACCTGGACCGAGGTGGCGTTGCGCCAGGTCATGGTGCGCGCCCTGCAGCATGCGGCCCTGCACGGCCTGCCCGGCGACCATCATTTCTACCTGACCTTCCGCACCAGCCATCCCGGCGTATCCCTGCCGCCGCGGCTGATGGCGCAGTACCCGCAGGAAATGACCATCGTGCTGCAGCACCAGTTCTGGGACCTCGGGGTCGACGAGGCGACCGGCCTGATCACCGTGGGCCTGTCGTTCGGCGGCGTGCCCAGCATGCTGACCATCCCGCTGGCCGCCGTGACCGCCTTCGCCGACCCCTATGTGCGCTATGGGCTGCGCTTCCACGTCGAAACCCCCGCCGAACCGCTCGCCGCGCCCGAGCCGGACGAGGATGCCAGGCCCGCGACCGCGTCGGACCCCGCCGCGGACGGGCCGCCCGAAGCCCCGCAGGTGGTCAGCCTCGAGGCGTTTCGCCGACGCACGCCGCCCAAGGAAAGCTGACATGAACGCCCCCCCGCCCAGGCCCGCCAACTTCCTGTACGCGCCGGTTTTCCCGCTCGGGCCGGACAGCACGCCCTGGCGCAAGCTGGCGATCGCCGGCGTTTCCACCGTCACCTGCGACGGCTGCCGCGTGCTGAAAGTGGCCCCCGAGGCGCTCAGCGAACTGGCCTTCCAGGCGTTCCGCGACGTGTCCCAGTTGTTGCGCCCGGCCCATCTGGCGCAGGTGCGCGCCATACTCGACGACCCCGAGGCTTCGGCGAACGACCGTTTCGTGGCGCTCGACCTGCTGAAGAACGCCGCCATCGCCGCCGCCGGCGTGCTGCCGCTGTGCCAGGACACCGGCACCGCCATCGTGTTCGGCAAGAAGGGCCAGCGCGTGTGGGTCGACGGCGACGAGGAGGAGGCGCTGAGCTGGGGCGTGTACCGCACCTACACCGAGACCAACCTGCGCTATTCGCAGATGGCGGCGCTGTCGATGTTCGAGGAAGTGAACACCGGCAACAACCTGCCCGTGCAGTTCGACATCTACGCCAGCCCCGGCGAGGCGCATGCCGACGAATTCCACCTGATGTTCGTCGCCAAGGGCGGCGGCTCGGCCA
Source organism: uncultured Acetobacteraceae bacterium (assembly GCA_903839965.1). Lineage (GTDB taxonomy): Bacteria > Pseudomonadota > Alphaproteobacteria > Acetobacterales > Acetobacteraceae > Rhodovastum. Next base: position 3,535 of record CAIMEK010000242.1, read on the forward strand.
ACAAGACGTTCCTGTTCCAGGAAACCCGGGCGATCCTGTCGCCCGAAAAGATCATGGCGTTCCTCGAAGCGAAGATGAAGTCGCTCGGCACCTCGGCCTGCCCGCCGTACCACCTCGCCATCGTCATCGGCGGCACCAGCGCGGAGGCGACGCTGAAGACGGTGAAGCTCGCCTCGACCAAGTGGCTGGATGCGCTGCCCACCACCGGCAGCAAGGCCGGCAGCGCCTTCCGCGATCTCGAAATGGAAGCAAGGGTGCTTGAGCTGAGCCGCACGCTGGGCATCGGCGCGCAGTTCGGCGGCAAGTATTTCTGCCAGGACGTGCGGGTGGTGCGCTTGCCCCGCCACGGCGCCAGCCTGCCGGTGGGCATCGGCGTCTCGTGCAGCGCCGACCGGCAGATCCGCGCGAAGATCACGGCCGACGGCATCTTCCTCGAGCAGTTGGAAACCGATCCGGCGAAATTCCTGCCCGAGGCCACCGAGGACGTGCTCGACGCCGCGGCGGTGAAGATCGACCTCAACCGGCCGATGGACGAAATCCGCCGCGAATTGTCGCGCTACCCGGTGAAGACGCGGCTGGCGCTCACCGGCACCATGGTGGTGGCGCGCGACATCGCGCACGCGAAGCTGAAGCAGCGGCTGGACGCCGGCGCCGGGCTGCCGCAGTACCTGAAGGACCATCCGGTCTACTATGCCGGCCCCGCCAAGACCCCGCCCGGGTTGCCCACCGGCAGTTTCGGCCCCACCACGGCCGGCCGCATGGACAGCTACGTGGCCGAGTTCCAGCAGGCCGGCGGCAGTTTCGTGATGGTGGCCAAGGGCAACCGCGGCAAGGCGGTGCGGGACGCCTGCAAGGCGTTCGGCGGGTTCTACCTGGGCAGCGTCGGCGGCCCGGCCGCCCGGCTGGCGCAGGACTGCATCCGCCGCGTCGAGGTGCTGGAATTCCCCGAACTCGGCATGGAGGCGGTCTGGCGCATCGAGGTGGAGGATTTCCCCGCCTTCATCATCATCGACGACAAGGGCAACGATTTCTATGAAGGGCTGGGGTAGCCCGCATGCGCTTCGCCGTGGATCGGCTCGATCATCTGGTGCTGAACGTCAGGGACATCGAGATTGCCGCCGCCTGGTATGTGCGTGTGCTGGGCATGGAAGTGGAAACCTTCGGCCGCGAGCATCGCACCGCGCTGAAATTCGGCGGCCAGAAGATCAATCTGCGGCCGGTGGACATGGACCCCTATGTCTGGGTTGCCGCGCGGGAGCCGGTGGCGGGGTCGGACGATCTTTGTTTCGTCAGTCCCGTGTCCATCCCCGACGTCATCGGGCATCTGCAGGATTGCGGCGTGGCGATCGAGGCGGGCCCGGTGGAACGCGAGGGTGCGCTGGGTCCCATGATGTCGGTGTATTGCCGCGACCCCGACGGCAACCTGGTCGAGATCGCCAGCTACCTGCGGGGCTGACGTGGACCGCATGAGCGAAAGCCATCGTCATGGCCGGGCCTGGCCCGGCTATCCACGACTTGCTTGGGACACCGAAGTCGTGGGTGCCCGGGCCAAGCCCGGGCATGACGAAAGGTGAGCGGCGGGTGGATCTACATCATGACCAACCGGCCAAACGGTACACTTTACGTCGGGGTTACCGCCGATCTTCCCCGGCGCATCTGGGAGCATCGCGACGGCGTTGCCGAGGGCTTCACCCGGCGCCATGGCCTCAAGCGGCTGGTGTATTCCGAGCGACACGACGACATCCGCGCCGCCCTGCAGCGCGAAAAGAACATCAAGCACTGGCCGCGCGCCTGGAAAACGCGCCTGATCGTCGCCGATAATCCGGAGTTGAACGACCTGTATGACCACCTCGTCTGATCATCGCCCCAACAGCCGTACCGTCGGGTTGCTCTGCTTCGCCGCGTTCCTGGCCAGCATCCCGCTGGCCAACTGGATGATCGGCCATGTCGGCACGGTGTGCACCCCGCATGGGCCGTGCCTGCTGCCGGTGGCGCCCGGACTGATGGCGCCGTCCGGCGTCGCCACCATCGGTTTTGCTCTCGTGCTGCGCGACATGGTGCAGCGCTGCCTGGGCACGGCCTGGGGGCTGGCCGCCGTGCTCGCCGGCACGCTGGCCTCCGCTGCGCTGGCCGACCCGCATGTGGTGGCCGCCTCCGCGCTCGGCTTCCTGATCAGCGAATTTTCCGACTTTGCCGTCTACACCCCGCTACAGCGCCGCGGCCTGGTGCGCGCGGTGGTCGCTTCCTCGGCGGTGGGGCTGGTGGTCGACTCCGTGGTCTTCCTCACCGTCGCCTTCGGCAGCCTCGACTTCCTGGCCGGGCAGATCGTCGGCAAGGCCTGGGCGGTGGCGATCAGCATCCCGCTGGTGCGCCTGGCCCGCCGGCTGGCCCCCGCGCCGGCGTGATGCAGGCCAGCGACTTCGATTTTTTCCTCCCGCCGGACCGCATCGCCCAGCATCCCGCCCGGCCACGCGACGCCGCGCGCCTGCTGCACATCGCCGACGCTCTTCACGACCGCGCGGTGCGCGACCTGCCCGGGCTGCTGCGCGCCGGCGACATCCTGGTGGCCAACGACACCGCCGTCAT
>CAIMEK010000243.1 GCA_903839965.1 uncultured Acetobacteraceae bacterium
GCTTGCGCCAGCTTGAGGGCGATGGCGCGCCCGATGTTCCTGCCGGAACCTGAGATGAAGGCGACGCGTCGCGGCATGGGCCGTTCTCCTCAACCGCAATCGCGGCGATTGCCGGATTTGCGCCTGCCAAGCATACCGCGCCGAGGCAGGCCGGAAACAAGCGGCGCGCTGCCTGTTTTGGCATGGGATCGTTGGGATGGTGGCCGATCGGAGACATTTGCTCCGGGACCGGCTTGCGTTGGTGCATGGCGCTTCGCTGATGCACCCTACAGGGCTGCAGGGTTTGCCGGGAGTTGTGTCCGAGCCGCTCACTCAGAACACGGGCGGCTCGGGCAGCGGGGTGCGGTCCGCGATCAGCCGAGCCGAGCGGAGGCGCTGTTCGCCTGTCTAGCCGGCCGTCACCACATTGGCGCTGCGCGCCGGAATGCCGGTTTGTTCCGCGCACACCCGGGCGAGTACAGAAATGCCCTCGCGGATGTCGGCCGGCGAGGGAAGCGCAAAACACAGCCGCATCCAGGGCGCCGCGGCGTCGGGGTCGGCCGCCCATTCCGGGCCCGGATTGAAGGCGATGCCGGCGGCGGCCGCGGGCTGCACCAGCTTGCGCACGTCCACGCCCTCGGGCAGGCGCAGCCACAGGAAGATGCCGCCCTCCGGCCGCCACAACTCGGCCGCGGTGCCGAATTCGCGCTCCAGCGCCTCCACCATGACATCGAGCTTGGCGCGCAGGCCGGCGGTGAGGCGCCTGGCATGTTCGTCGAAATGGCGGGTGAAATACTCGGCCACCACCATCTGGCCGAGCGCGCCCGGCCCGTCGGTGCGCAGCGCCAGCATGCGGCCCAGCACCTCCCAGGGGCCGATGACGAAGCCGAGGCGCAGCGCCGGCGCGAGGGTTTTGCTGAACGAGCCGATATGCAGCACCCAGGCCGGATCGAGCGCATAGAGCGCCGGCGGCGCGCTGCCCGCCCAGACCAGGTCGGCGTAGCATTCGTCCTCGAAAATCGGCACCTCGTACTGCCGCGCCAGCGCCAGCAGGGCGTGGCGGCGCTCCAGCGGCATGACGCTGCCGGTGGGGTTCTGGATGGTGGGGATGGTGTAGATGTATTTCGGAGCGGTCCCGCGCGCCTTCAGGTCGCGCAGGATCGCCGCCAGCGCGTCGATGCGCAGGCCGCCGGCATCGAGCGGCGCGCCGACAATGTTGGCGCCCAGCTTGCGCAGCTTGCCGAGCGCGCCGGCGAAGGTGAACTCCTCGACGATGACGGTGTCGCCGCGCTGGAGCAGCAGCGCGTTCACCAGGTCGATGCCCTGCATGGAGCCGACGGTGATCAGCACCTCCTCGGCGGTGGCGGCGATGCCGCGATGGGCTTTGGACTTGGCGGCGATGAAGGCGCGCAGCGGGGCGTAGCCGAGCGGGCCGTGGCCGAGCCCGTAGGTGGACAGGATGGCGCCCTCGCGGCGCAGCACCGCGGCGGCGGCCTCGGCCAGGGCGTCGAGCGGGATGAGGGCGGAGTCGTTGTGTCCGCCGACGAAATTGTACCGTGGGAAGCCCGCCCAGCGTGCGGCCGGCGCGGGGACGGTGCCGGCGAAGGCGGCGGAAAAGGCGATCCCGGGGCTGCTCATGGTCGACTCCGTTCAGGGCTCCGGGCATCCCGGGCACGGGAGGATAAAGCGGGCGTCGCAGCATAGGTGGCCGCCCCACCGCGGGCAACAGATCAGGCCGGCGCCACCACCGTTGTCGGTGGCCCGCTGCCGGCCGCGCGGGCCGCACCGCGCAGGAATAGTGCCACCGCTCGCGCGGCCCAAGCTGCCGGAGGCGAACACCAGCGCCCCGGCGATGTCGAGCTCGAGGACCTTGCGACGCAAGATTTCCAGGATCTGCCAGATCTGTTCCGCGATTTCAGACTCGCTGCCGGTGATCGCATTGCGACTGCAGTAGGCGAGACGGTAAAGCGGCTGTTGCATAGCGGGGCCTTCAGGCTGGTTGGCTGTCGGTTGCGGGGCAGAGCTGACGGTGCCGCAGCAGGGCAACCACCGGTTCGCGGGATACCGCGCGGCTGATCAGGAAGCCCTTCATGTCGGTGCATCCCGCCGCCTTCAGCAGCTGCGCCTGGCCTGCAGTCTCAACACCCTCTGGGTGGTGGACACGCCCAAAAGGCGCGTACAGCGGTCAGAGGCGCCGGGGATCAATCCCCGGAGCCATCGTTCGTCATCAGGCTGCCCGTGCGCCCGTAAGGAACTTCGCCACCTCACCGCGCAGCGTCTCAGCTTGGTTCGCCAAGTCGCTGGCACTTTCCATCACGTTGCCGGCGATTTCGCGCGTGGCCGCCCCATGCTGTTCCACCGCGGCGGCGGTGCCCCCGACGCACCAGATTGATCCCGGTGTCCAACAGATCAGTGAGCGCAGCAAAACTGGCCGCGCTACTCATCGAAGTGACCTCGAAGCAGCCCATCCGGCTGGTCGAGGCAGCGACACGGTCCAGGCCCTTCGGACTGCTGCGACACGCATGAACAAATCAAATTCGCGACGATCCGATTGGTTAACGTACTTGGGACGGAGTATTGACCCGGAGGTCATCCAGGCCTGCGGGCGGTGCCGTCGCCCCGCCCAGGCGGCGACCGAAGCGGCTGTGCGCTCCGGACAGATGATTGGCGGCAGCGCGGTCCAGCAACCCTCAGCAAGCCACTGGAGGCAGAGTCAACTGTCGGTGGTTTCCCGCCCCCGCAACCACCGATCGCAAGAGCGTCAACGTCGTCTCAAAGTAGCGCGGATTGCTGTTCGGTATCGGCGGGTCCGGGGCAGCGCCCGGACCTTCCCTTCCTACCGCCCCACCGCGCGCAGCACGCCGAGCGAGCGTTCCACCACCACCACCA
>CAIMEK010000244.1 GCA_903839965.1 uncultured Acetobacteraceae bacterium
GCGGCTGCTGATGATGCGCCGGGGCCTGCTGTGAACACGACCTCCCTCGGCCGGCTGCGCAACGGGCTGGTGCTGCTGGTCGTGCTGATGGGGCTGTGGCAGGTGCTCTATTGGGGCATCGGCGAAGTCGCTTTCCGCTCGCCGGCGGAAACTCTGGGTTACACCTTTTCCCTGCTCGGCTCCGAGCGTTTCTGGCCGAACCTGGTGGAGACGGCGCAGGCGTTCGGGCTGGCGCTGGTGCTTTCGGTGGCGATCGGGCTGGCGCTCGGATTCAGCCTGGGGCTCAGCCGCTTCGCCAATGCGGTGGTCGGCCCGATGCTGGTGTCCTCCTATGCCATTCCCAAGATCACCCTCTACCCCATCCTGCTGCTGATGTTCGGCCTGGGCATGGCGGCGAAGGTGGCGTTCGGCGTCATCCACGGGGTGATCCCGATCGCGCTGTTCACCACCGACGCGGTGCGCCACATCCGCCCGGCCTTCCTCAAGACCGGCCGCACCATGGGGCTCGGGCCGCTCGAAATGGTCTGGCGCATCCTGCTGCCGGCCGCGATGCCGGAGATTTTCGCCGGCCTGCGCGTGGGATTCTCGCTCACCCTCATCGGCACGCTGCTGGGCGAGATGTTCGCCTCCCAACGCGGCATCGGCTACATGCTGATGAATGCCATCGGGCTGCACAACGTCGACCTGATCATGTCGATCACGTTCCTGCTGACGTTGTTCGCGGGAACCGCCAGCGTCATCCTGCTCGCGATCAACCGGCGGATGCAGCAGCGGACCTGAGGCGCCTACTCGCCGCCCCGCCTGGTCTGCACCTGCCAGCGCAGCAGGTAGGCCTGCAACCGCCAGATCACGGCGGACAGGATCACGCCGATGACCATCAGGATCACCACCGCGACCATCATGCCGGAGGCCTCGCCGCGCGCCTCGGATTCGATGATGAGGCGCCCGATGCCGTGCTCGGCGCCGATGAACTCGCCGACGATGACGCCGATCAGCGCGAAGGAGATCGCCGGCGTCAGCGAGGCGAACAGCCAGGCCATGCTGGAAGGAATGATCACGGTGCGGGTGATCTGCCATTCGGTCGCCCCCAGCAGCCGCGCCGCATTGATGAAGCCCTCGTCGACCGTCCGCGCCCCGGCGAAGACGTTGTAGAACACCAGGAACACCACGCAGATCCAGGAGGTGACGACCTTCGAGGTGTCGCCGATGCCGAACGCCAGCACGATGATCGGCGCCAGCGCGATGCGCGGAATCGAGTTCACCGCGGTGATCGAGGGCTGCAGGATTTCGCCCAGCCGCCGCGACTTGCCGAGCACCAGGCCGAGGACAAACCCGCTGGAAACGCCGGTGATGAAGCCGAAAAAAGTGTTTTTCAGCGTCACCCAGGTGGCGAACCACAGGTTGTTGTCGAACTTCGCAAGGCAGCCGGTGAAGGCCCCGGGCACCGCGAGGTTCCACGCGCCCAGCTTCGACTTGAAGCAGCTCAGCACCAGGAACTGGTCGAAGATCTCGGAGGGCTTGGAAACGAAATAGGGATCGAACAGGTCGGGAATGAGCAGCGGCATATGCTCGTGCAGGTCGAACGCCCACTGCCAGAACGTCAGCACGCCCAGCACAATGACCATCTGCCAGGCGAACAGGCCGAGATGGTGGCGCAGCTGCGTCATTGCGTGCGCCCCTTGAGGAATTCCTGGCCGAGGGAGTGCCAGACGCGCGAGAACAGTTCCGCGTACTGGGGGGTTTCACGCAGGGCGACGGCATCGCGGGGGCGCGGGAAATCGACCTCGAACGATTCCTTCACCCGCCCCGGCCGGGCCGAAAGCAGGATGATCCGGTCCGCCAGCGTGAGCGCCTCGGCCAGGTCGTGGGTGACGAACAACACGGTCTGCTGCTCGCGGTCCCAGATGTTCAGCAGCACCTCGTGCATGTCGATCTTGGTATGGGTGTCGAGCGCGCCGAAGGGCTCGTCCATCAGCAGGATCTGCGGCTCCACCACGAGCGTGCGCATCAACGCCGCGCGCTGGCGCATGCCGCCCGACAGCGCCGACGGATAGGCGTTGCCGAAATCCTCCAGCCCCGCCTTGGCCAGGCAGGTGGCGACCCGGTCGGCCTTTTCGCTGCCCTTGATGCCCTGCAGCTCGAGGCCATAGCCCACGTTGTCGGCCACGGTTCGCCAGGGAAACAACGTGTCTCGCTGGAAGACGTAGCCGACATCCGGGTGGACCTTGTCGGGCCGGGAGCGCACGCCGTCGATGTAGATCTCGCCGCTGCTCGGGCGCAGCAACGTCGCGATCATGTTGAGCACGGTGCTTTTTCCGCAGCCCGACGGACCGAGCAGCGCGACGAATTCCCCCTTCTCGATGGCGAACGAAACGTCGCTCACCGCCTGAATGGTTGCTCCCTGGAAAGGGAACACCCGGCTCAGGTGCTGCACTTCGATCCGGGTCATCGCGCTGCCGCTTCGCCCCTCAGGCCGGGAAGGCTCGCTTCGCCGCGGCGGCGAACTCGGTGACGATGATGTCGTTCATCGGGATCGGCTTGATGCCCGTCAATTCGCGGAACCACACCTTGCCGCCGCGGTCGTAGCTCGCCTGGTCCACGACCCCTTCGAAGTCCGTGATCGACTTCGTCAGGTTGATCCCCAGGATGTTCGACTCCCGCCCCGTGCTGCCGACATACGGTTCGATCGCGTCGCAGATCTCGTCGGCGGAATGGGTCTTGCTCCATTGCGTCGCCCGCCAGATCGCGGTGGTGTAGGCCTGCATCTTCGCCGGGTCCTTGTCGATCGTCGACTTCAGCGTGTAGTGCGCGGTGGCCGGCACCTTGCCGCCGATATACTTGTTCCAGTTCGCCTCGCTCGACCCGTCGAACAGCAGCGCGCCCCAGCCGTGGGCAACGGAATCGGCCAGCAGTTGCGGAATGTTGATCAGCACGTCGATCTGCTTCGTCTTGATCGACCCCAGCATGGTCTCGACGGTGCCGGCGGCAACGAAGGTGACGGCCTGGTCGAGCTTGAACAGCTCCATGTAGTAGGAGCCCCAGACGTGGTTGGTGCCGCCGAGGGAGGACACCCCGATGATCGGCTTGTGCCCGTCCGGGCGCTTCCAGGCGGCGAACTTCTCCAGGCTGTCGATGCCCTGGTCCTTCAGGTCCTTGCGGATGATGAACACGACGGCGCTGTTGCGCACGTCGAGCGGCAGGAACACGCGGGCATTGCGCCCGTGGTTGGACAACTGCATGGGATGGGTGATGTCGCCGACGCTGATGTCGGCCTGGCTGGCGGCCACCAGCTCGCGCGCCTTCACGCCGCTGCCGCCCTGGATCATTTTGACGTCCAGCCCGGCTTCCTTGAAGAATCCCTTGGTGAAGGCAAGGAACTGCGACTGGTACATGGTCTCCGCGGTCGGGTAGGCGACAACCCCGGCCTTGTCGTCGGCGAATGCCCTCCGTCCAAAAGCAGAGCCGACGGCCCCGAGGCCGAGGGCGCAGAGCAACGGTCGCCGGTTGATGATCATTGTCATTGGAGTTTCTCCCTGACGAAACAGCGTTGGTTCCTAGGTCGCCTGGTACGCGTCCTTGCCGGCAAGGGCATCGGCCTCGTCGATCGCCGCGCAGGTCTCGAGCGGCACCACTTCGCCGGTGCGAAGGCAGGGCAACACGCCGTAGTCGGCATCGCGCAGTACGATCGGCATTCCGCGCTGCCCGGCGAACCAGGTCTGGACCCGGTGCGACTGGGCCTTCACCTCGGACCCGATGCCTTCGCCCCCAATCACGGTGATCTTCGTGATGTTGCCGGCGCTGCTCATGCGTCGGCTCCGGTTGAATAGATCCAGGGGCGCTCGGCGCGGTCCCTGGCCTGGAAGGCACGGATCTCGGCGCCCCGGCGCAGCGTGGCGTCGATTTCGTCAAGCCCTTCCAGCAGGGCGACGCGCCGCCGCGGCTCCGGCGCGAAGCCGTGGCGCTGGCCGGACGGGCCCGCCACCTCGCATCGCTCCAGGTCGACCGTGACCTGGCCGGTGCCCTGGCTGCGCTCCACATCCTCGGCCAGCGCCTGCACCACGGCCGCATCGAGGATCACCGGCAGCAGGCCGTTCTGGAAGCAGTTGTTGTAGAAGATGTCGCCGAAGCCCGAGCCGACGATCGCCTTGACGCCCATTTCCTGCAGCGACCACACCGCCGCCTCGCGCGACGAGCCGCAGCCGAAATTCGGGCCGACGATCAGGATTTCGGCGCCGCGGTACGGTGGACGGTTGAGGATGAACCCGGGATTCTCGCTCCCGTCCGCCAGGTAGCGCAGCGCGCCGAAGCACCATTGCCCCAGCGTGCCGCGATAGTCGTTGCCCACCATCCGCTCGATGCGGATGACGATGTCGGTGTCGATATTGGCCCGCATGAGCGGGGCTGCGGTGGCGGTGAGGGTGGTGAAGCCGTTCACGACACGCGCTCCATTTTGCGGACGTCGGTGATGCAGCCGGCGATCGCCGCGGCGGCCGCCATCGCCGGGCTGGCGAGGTGGGTGCGCGCGCCCGGGCCCTGCCGGCCGACGAAGTTGCGGTTCGAAGTGGAAACCGAGCGCTTGCCCGGCGGTACCTGCTCGCCGTTGGCCGCCAGGCACATCGAGCAGCCCGGCTCGCGCCACTCGAAGCCGGCCGCGGTGAAGATCCTGTCCAGCCCTTCCGCCACCGCGTCGCGCCGGACGATCTCCGAGCCGGGCACCACCCAGGCGCGGACAGAGGCGGCAACCTTGCGCCCGCGCACCACCTCGGCGGCCGCGCGCAAGTCGGAAAGCCGGCCGTTGGTGCAGGAGCCGATGAACACCCAGTCCACCGGCGTACCGGCAATCGGCGCCCCGCCCTCGAGCGCCATGTAATCCAGCGCTGTCTGCACGGCCCGCCGCCGGTCGGCGTTCTCGATCGTGGCCGGATCGGGAATGATACCATCCACGGCGATGACGTGCTCGGGGCTGGTGCCCCAGGTTACCTGGGGAACAATCCGCGCGACGTCGATCTCCACCTCGCGATCGAATTCCGCACCGGGATCGCCCGGCACCTGCCGCCACGCCTCGACCGCGCGCAGCCACAGCGCCCCCTGCGGCGCGCAGGGCAAGCCCTCCAGCCAGGCGTAGGTTTTCTCGTCGGGCGCGATCATGCCCATCTTCGCGCCCAGCTCGACCGACAGGTTGCAGATCGTCAGCCGTCCCTCGATCGGCATGTCGCGGATGGCGCTGCCCGCGTATTCCACCGCGTAGCCCGTCCCGCCGCCGGTGCCGATCGTGCCGATCAGGGCGAGAATGAGGTCCTTGGCCACCACGCCCGGCCCCATCCGGCCTTCGAAGCGCACGCGCATGGTCTTCGGGCGCCGCTGGTTCAGCGTCTGCGTCGCCAGCACATGCACCAGTTCGCTGGCGCCGATGCCGAAGGCGAGCGCGCCCATGCCCCCATGCGTGCAGGTGTGGCTGTCGCCGCACACCAGCAGGCTGCCGGGCAAGGTAATGCCCAGTTCCGGCCCGACGACGTGCACGATGCCCTGGCCGGGCTGGTCGATGTCGAACATCCGGATGCCGGCCGCCGCTGTTTCCGCCCGCAGCGCAGCCAGCAGCTCCGTGCCCTTCGCAATGGTGTCCGCGCGCCCCGGGGTGGTGGAGATCGTATGGTCGGGGGTGGCGAAGGTGAGTTCCGGGTTGCGCACCTTGAGGCCGCGTTGCTTCAGGTCCATCAGCGCGCGCGAGCCGCCCAGGTCATGCAGGATATGCCGGTCGACATGCAGCAGCACGGTGTCGTCGCCGAGTTCGGCAATCACGTGGCTGTCCCAGAGCTTGGCGAACATTGTGCGGGGCGCGCCGGCGCCTGCGCTCGTAGCGGCGACATCGGGCATGTGGGTGTCCGTTTCCTCGGGCTGTTAGCGTCCGGCCACGACTAGCGAACCGGCAGGCCTCCGCAAAGCCGCGGTTCGGCAAGGTGCCATCGCGACCGGCGATCCCTATGACCCGGCCCGGGCGCCGCCCTGTCGCAGGTAATCCAGCAGCAGCCGGCTGGCCGGCGGCAAGGAGGCGCGGTCGCGCACGCCCAGCACCAGCGGCCGCCGTGTCCACGGCTCATCCAGCTCGATCGCCACCAGCCCGTTCTCCTGGATGCGGGGCTGCACGATTTCCATCGGCGCCACGCCGACGCCCATGCGCGCGCCGACCAGGCGGAACATCGCATCGAAGCCGCCGATGCGAATGCGCAACTGCAACTGCCGGCCAAGTTCGGCCGCCGCCCGGATGCACAGGGTGTCGATGGAGCTTCCCTTCTCGAGGCCGACGAACTCGTACTCGACGAGGTCGGCGAAGGTGAGGCGTTGGCGCCCCGCCAGCGGGTGGTCGAGGGCGACGATGGCGACCAGACGGTCCTCGCGATAGGGGAACACCTCCAGCTCCGGCGCGCAGATGTTGCCGCCGAAGATGCCGATGTCGGCGCGGCTTTCGATCAGGGCCTGGATGGTCAGCGGGCTGATGCTCTCCTCCAGGTCGATCTTGATGAACGGATTGGCGCGCAGGAAGGAACTCAGCTCGCCGGCGAGGGATTCGAGCGTGGCCGAGGTGTTGACGAACAGGCGGATGTAGCCGCGCGTGCCCTGCCGGTGGCCGAGCAGGTCGGATTCGAGCGTGGCGACGTTGCCCAGGATGATGCGCGCGTGCTCGAGCAGGGCATAGCCGGCCGGCGTGGGCTCGATGCCCTTCGAGTGGCGGTGCAGCAGTTCGACCTGCAGCATGACTTCCAGGTCCGAGATGCGCCGGCTGACGGCGGAGACGGCGATGTGCCGCTTCTCGGCCGCCTGCGCGATGCTCTGCTCCTCGACAACGGCGACGAAAAGTTGCAGCGTCAGCAGATCGAAGCGAAGGCTCGTCTGGCTCATTCCGGGCGTTCCCGGGCATCGGTGTCGTCGATGCCTCCCGCATCATATTCCGCCCGCGCCCGAAAATCATCCCGCCCGGCAGGTTTGCCCGGACCATCCGGGGCAACCGTCGAGGCATGGGCTGGACAGCCCATGGCCGCCGGCGGCACCCTGCGATTGCACGCGGGCCGAACACGGCTCGGCACGAGGGAGGATCATGCGATACGATCGGGTCTGGCTCGATGCCCGGCTGGCAACACTCAATCCGGCCCTGCCGGGGCTTGGCGAGGTCGAGCACGGCGCCCTCGCCACGCTTAACGGGCGGATCGCCTTTGTCGGCGCCGCCGCCGATCTTTTGGCCGGTTCGGACGCCGTTGAGTGTATCCCCTGCGACGGCCGCTGGATCACGCCAGGGCTGATCGACTGTCACACCCATCTCGTGCATGCCGGCAACCGCGCCAACGAGTTTGCGATGCGGCTCGCCGGCGCCACCTACGAACAGCTCGCGCGCGCCGGCGGCGGCATCGTCGCCTCCGTCAAGGCATTGCGGGCGGCCAGCGGGGACGAGCTTGTTCGCCAGGCCCTGCCGCGGCTCGACGCCCTGATCGGCGAAGGCGTCACCACGATCGAGGTCAAATCCGGCTACGGGCTCGATCTGGAAAACGAGGCGAAAGCCCTGGCCGCCGCCCGGCGCCTCGAAGGTGAGCGGCGCGTGACGGTGCGCACGACATTCCTCGGTGCCCATGCCCTGCCTCCCGAGGCGAACGGCGACACCGGACGCTACATCGACACCATCGTCGCCGAAATCCTGCCGGCGATCGCCGCCGCCGGTCTTGCCGACGCGGTCGACGCCTTCTGCGAATCCATTGCGTTCTCGCCGCTCGAAGTCGCCCGGGTCTTCAGCGCCGCGAAGTCATTGGGCCTGCCGGTCAAGCTGCATGCCGACCAGCTGTCGAACCTGGGCGGCGCCGCCCTGGCGGCGGAATTCGGGGCCCTGTCGGCCGACCACCTGGAACACACCGATGCGGCCGGCGCCGCCGCGCTTGCCGGCGCCGGCACGGTGGCGGTGCTGCTGCCCGGGGCGTACTATTTCATTCGCGCAACCACCCCGCCGCCGGTTGCGCTGTTCCGCGGCCACGGCGTGAAGATGGCAGTCGCCACCGACAACAACCCGGGCACCTCGCCGCTGACCTCGCTGCTGCTGGCCATGAACATGGCGGCAACGCTGTTCGGCATGACGATTGCGGAGTGCATCGCCGGCACCACGCGCGAGGCCGCGCGGGCACTCGGACTGTCCGCCGAAACCGGCAGCCTGGAAGTGAGCAAATGGGCCGACCTGGCGATCTGGAACATCGAGCGCCCGGCCGAACTGGTCTATCATATGGGTTTCAATCCCCTGCTCCGGCGGATCTGGAGGGGACAATGACCGACATGTCGCTCAAGCCAGGCAGCGTATCGCTGGCCGCCCTGCGGGCCGTCTATCGTGGCGCCATGCCCGGGTTGGACCAAAGTTGCATGCCCGGCGTCAAGGCGAGCGCCGAGGCGGTCGCCCGCATCGTCGCCCGGGGCGAGCCGGTCTACGGCATCAACACCGGCTTCGGCAAACTGGCGTCCGTGCGCATCGAAGCCGCCGATCTGGCAGCGCTGCAGCGCAACATCGTGCTCTCGCATGCCGCCGGCGTCGGCGAGCCGGTTCCGCAACGAATTGCCCGCCTGATGATGGTGCTCAAGCTCATCAGCCTGGCCCAGGGCGCTTCCGGCGTGCAACCGGCCACCCTGGCCTTGCTCGAGGCGATGATCACGGCGGGCATCGTCCCGGTCGTGCCGGCGCAGGGCTCCGTCGGCGCTTCGGGCGACCTGGCGCCGCTGGCCCACATGGCGGCGGCGATGATCGGCGTCGGCGACTGTTTCACCACGCGGGGCGTGTTGCCGGCCATGCAAGCCCTGCACGCGCACGGGCTCGAACCGTTGACGCTCGGACCGAAGGAAGGCCTGGCGCTGCTCAACGGTACGCAGTTCTCCACGGCCTATGCGCTCGCCGCCCTGTTCGAGGCGGAGACGCTTTATCGTTCGGCCCTGGTTGCCGGCGCGCTTTCCACCGATGCGGCCAAAGGCTCCGACGCACCGTTCGATCCGCGCATCCACGTTCTGCGTGGGCACCGCGGACAGATCGAAACCGCCGACGCCTTGCGCAACCTGATGGCGGGCAGCCGTATTCGCGATTCGCATCGCCACGGCGACGCACGCGTGCAGGACCCGTATTGCCTGCGCTGCCAGCCGCAAGTGATGGGCGCGGCGCTCGACGTGCTGCGCCAGGCCGCGACGACTCTGCAAACCGAGGCCAACGGCGTTTCCGACAACCCGCTGATCTTCGCCGAAGACGATGCAGCGCTGTCCGGCGGCAACTTCCACGCCGAGCCGATTGCCTTCGCGGCGGACATGATCGCGCTGGCGATTTGCGAAATCGGTTCGATCTCCGAGCGACGCATCGCCATGCTGATCGATCCGGCACTGTCCGGCATGCCGGCCTTCCTGACGCCGAAGCCCGGGCTGAATTCGGGTTTCATGATCCCGCAGGTCACGGCTGCCGCGCTGGTCTCGGAAAACAAGCAGAAAGCGCATCCGGCCAGCGTCGATTCCATCCCGACCTCGGCCAACCAGGAAGACCACGTGTCGATGGCCGCGCACGGCGCACGGCGCCTGATCGGCATGGCCGAAAACGCGACGGCGGTGATCGGCATCGAGTTGCTGGCCGCCGTGCAGGGCTGCGACTTCCATCACCCGCTGGCTTCGAGCGCTCCGCTCGAGGCGGTGCGCCAACTGGTGCGTTCCCAGGTTCCGCGCCTGGACACCGACCGCTATTTCCATCCCGACCTGGAAAAGGCGATCGCCCTGGTTCGCTGCGGAGCGGTCATCGATGCGGCGGGTGCGATTGTGCTGCCCGGAGTTTCCCCATGACCCAGGCTTCCCGCCTCGACAACGCGCGCGTCATCCGCGCCCCGCGCGGTGTCGAATTCTCGGCCAAATCCTGGCTGACCGAGGCGCCGCTGCGCATGTTGATGAACAACCTCGACCCCGAGGTGGGCGAGCGGCCGAACGAACTCGTGGTGTACGGCGGCATCGGCCGTGCCGCGCGCAACTGGGAGTGCTTCGATCGCATCGTCGCCGCCCTGCGGCGGCTGGAGGCCGACGAGACCCTGCTGGTGCAATCCGGCAAGCCGGTGGGCGTGTTCCGCACGCATGCCGATGCGCCGCGCGTGCTGATCGCCAATTCGAACCTCGTGCCCAAATGGGCGACCTGGGAGCATTTCAACGAGCTCGATCGCAAGGGCCTGGCGATGTACGGCCAGATGACCGCAGGCTCGTGGATCTATATCGGCACGCAGGGCATCGTGCAGGGCACGTATGAGACTTTTGTCGA
>CAIMEK010000245.1 GCA_903839965.1 uncultured Acetobacteraceae bacterium
CATCTGGGTGTCGATGCGCAGGACCGGGTTGAGCGTCATCATCGGGTCCTGGAAGATCATGGCGATGCGGTTGCCCCGCAGGTCGCGCAGCTCGGGTTCGGACAGGGCGGTGATGTCGCGCCCCTGGAAGCGGATTTTTCCTGCCACGATCCGGCCGGGCGGATCGACCAGGCCGATGATGGAGAAGCCGGTGACCGTTTTGCCCGAGCCCGATTCACCGACCAGCCCGAGCACCCGCCCGCGCCCCAGGGTGAACGACACGCCGTCCACCGCCTTCACGGTGCCGGCGTTGGTCTCGAACCAGGTGCGCAGGTCCTCGACCTCCAGGGTCGGCACGCTCATCGCTTCAGCCTCGGATTGAGCACGTCGCGCAACTCGTCGCCGACCAGATTGATGGCGACGATGGTCACCAGCAGGGCGACGCCGGGGTAGAAGCTGATCCAGTACTTGCCGGACAGCATGTACTGGTAGCCGTTGGCGATCAGTAGGCCGAGCGAGGGTTCGGTGATCGGCACGCCGAGGCCGAGGAAGGACAGGGTGGCCTCCAGGGTGATGTTGCGCGCCACCTGGATGGTGCCGATGACGATCAGCGGCGGCATGCAGTTGGGCAGCAGGTGGCGGAACATCACCCGCCAGCGCGGCAGGGCCAGGCATTCGGCCGCCTCGATGTATTCGCGCCGCCGCTCCACCAGCGCCGCCGCCCGGGCGGTGCGGGTGAAGAACCCCCAGCCGACGATGACCAGCGCCAGCGTGACGTTGCCGACGCCCTTGCCCAGGAAGGCGAGGATCATCAGCGCCACCAGGATGGCGGGAAACGACAGCTGCAGGTCGACCAGGCGCATGATGAGGGTTTCGGTCTTGCCGCCCACGTAGGCGGCGATCAGGCCGAGCGCCGCGCCGATCACCGCGGCAAGCGCGGTGGAAACCACGCCCACGCCGAAGCTGATGCGCAGGCCGTAGATGATGCCCGACAGCATGTCGCGGCCCTGGTCGTCGGTGCCGAGCCAGTAGGTGATCCCCTCGGGCGATTTCGAGCCGGGCGGCAGGCGGCCGTCCATGATGTCGAGCTGGGCCAGGTCGTACGGGTTCTGCGGCGAGATCCATGGCGCCGCCAGCGCCGCCAGCATGATCAGCACGCAGGCCACCAGGCCGAGCACCGCCAGGGGGCTGGACGAAAACTCGCGGCAGAAGCGGCGGAACGGCGATTCTTCCTTCGGCAGCACGGGCTCGGCCGCGGTCATGCGCGCGCTCATTCCTTGCTCTCCAGGCGCACGCGCGGGTCCAGCACCGTGTACAGCAGGTCGACCGCCAGGTTGATGAAGACGAACAGGAAAACGATGATCATCAGGTAGGCGACCATGACCGGCCGGTCGAGCACGTTGATGGAATCGATGATCAACTTGCCCATGCCGGGCCAGGCGAACACGGTCTCGGTGACCACCGCGAAGGCGAACACGGCGCCGAACTGCAGCCCGACCACGGTGACGATCGGGATCAGGATGTTCTTCATGACGTGCACGAACACCACGCGGGTCGGCGAGAGCCCCTTGGCGCGGGCGAACTTCACGTAATCCATGTGCATGTTCTCGCCCACGCCGGCGCGGGTGAGGCGCAGCACCAGGGCGATGTTGCCAACCGCGAGGTTGAACGCCGGCATCAGCATGTGGGCCAGCCCGTCGCGGGTCAGAAACGACCACGGGATGCCGAACAGCTCGCGCGTCTGCCCCCGCCCCGTGCTGGGCAGCCAGCCGAGCTGCACGGCGAACACCATGATCATCATCAGCCCGACCCAGAAGGTGGGCAGCGAGAAGCCGAGGATGGAGCCCGCCATGATGGTGCGCGCCGAAAACGAGTTCGGCCGCAGCCCGGCATACAGCCCGAGCGGGATGCCGAACACCACCGACATCAGCACCGCGGTGACCGCCAGCTCCATGGTGGCGGGCATGCGCTGGAGGATCAGTTGCAGCGCCGGCTCGTTGAACACGAAGCTGCGGCCCAGGTCGAGGTGCAGGGCGCCCCACAGAAAGTAGGCGTATTGCTGCCAGAGCGGCTTATCGAGGCCCAGCGCGGCGACCGCACGGGCGCGCTCGGCCTGGTCGGCTTCGGGCGAGATCAGCATCTCGATCGGGTCGCCGATGACATGCACGCCGATGAAAACGATCACCGTCATGGCGAGCATGACGAAGATCGCCTGGAAGAGCCGACGCAAGATCCAGGTGGTCATGGCGGGGTTATAGCAACCGCCGGCACGCCCCGGCTAGATCGGTGCGCCGGCGAACTCGACGGGCGCTCAGCCCGGCGGCGACCATGCCACCTCCGCATCGAGCGGCCAGATCGGCCGCGGCAGCCGCTGCCAGGCGAAATTGCCCAGCACGGGACTGGTCAGCCCCGGCGCGTCCACTTCGTAGGTGCGTTCGGGCGGGACGAACTCGTCGAACCCGGCGCGGAAATGGCCGCGGCTTTTCACCACGACGACGCGGGCACGGGCGATGTCGATGCCGTGCATCTCCAGCATGCGCGGCTCGGCAAGCTGGCGGCGCAGACTGCCCACCACCACGCGCAGGCCGCTGCCCTGCAGGCGCAGCAGCGCCGAGGGGCCGAGGTTGAAGCGCTTGCCCGCCAGCACGCCGCGGCGGCCCACGTCGGCGCCGTCGCTCAGCCGCTCCACCACCGCCTCGGCGGCAAACCGTTTGGCGAAGGCGTCCTCGACCCGGTTGAACACCGCCAGCAGGTGATGCCCCTCGCCCAGCGCGTGCACTTCCGCCGCCAGCGCGGGGTCGACGAACACGCCGAGCACCACCCCCGGCACGGCGGCTTCGTGCAGCGCCCGCACCAGCCACGAGGTGTTGCCCGGTGCGCCGCCGCCCGGGTTGTCGGCCACATCCGCCAGGATGACCGGCGCCGCCTCGCCGGCGCCGGCGCGATGGGCGATCCTGACCGCCTCCGCCAATGGCGTCAGCGGGCGGAAATAGCGCGCGCGGTCGGCCCAGGCGGCCCGGGCGATGCGCCGCGCCACCTGGTCCGCCAGCGCCTGGTCGCCGGCGGTGGTCACGTTGACGCTCATGCCGCATTTCGGCAGGTCGCCGAGGATGAAGCCGCCGGCCACCGACACGTTCAGCACGTCGCCGGTGGTGAGCTGCTCGCCGAGCCTGATCAGATCGGCATACGGCCCCTCGGCGGTCAGCAGGGTGACCGAGGGCGGCGCGATCGGCAACCGGATGAAGGCCTTCGCCGTGCGCGTGCCGGCCAGCAGGCGGCGCATCAGGTCGGCCGCCTCGGCGGCGCGCTCGCGCTGGTCGACATGCGGATTGGTGCGATAGGCGATCAAGGCATCGAGCGCGCCGATCATCCGCTCGGAAATGTTGCAATGCAGGTCGTGGGTGACCACCACCGGCACCGCCGGGCCGACGATCAGGCGCACCATGTCGAGCAGGGTGCCGTCGCTGTCCTCGTCGCCGGTCGCCGACGAGGCGCCGTGGCTGGCCACGTAGACCCCGTCGAGCGGCAGCGCCGCGGCCAGTCCGCGCCGCACCCGGTCGAGGAAATCGAGCAATACGTCCTGCAGCATCGGCCCGCCCGGCGGGGCGCCGATGACCGCCACCGGCACCGGCACCCAGGGGCCGGTGGCGTCCATGCGGGCGTAGAAGCCGGGCAGTTCCGAGGGCAGATGGCTGACCAGCCGCGCCAGCTCGCTGATGTGCTCGCCTTCCTCCCAGCACTGCTTCTCGAAATCCTCGCGCACCGTCGGCGCGGCGAAGGCGTTGGCCTCCAGGTGCAGGCCGAGGATGGCGATGCGCGGGGCGCTGCGCGGCATGGGACCCCTCCGTTTGCCGGTTGCGCCATCGCGTATAGACTGCCCGACATGGCGGACCAAGACGGCCAGACCACGCGCGCAATGCCGGCCTCCGCGCCGGGCACCAACCGGGCCGCTTCCGCCACGGCCCCGTTGCCGCAGTTCGAGGTGCGGTTGCAGGCACCCGACATCGCCCGCTGGCAGGCCGGCAATATCGGCATTCCGGGCTTCGCCAGCTTCGGCGCCGCCGCGCCGGGGCCGCACGTGGTGGTGCTGGCCCTGACGCATGGCAACGAGATCGCCGGCGCGATCGTGCTCGACCGGCTGCTCGCGGCCGGCATCCGCCCGCTGCTGGGGCGGTTGACCCTCGGCTTCGTCAACCTCGCCGCCTTCGCCCGCTTCGATCCCGACCAGCCGACCGCCAGCCGGTTCATCGACGAGGACATGAACCGGGTCTGGGATGCGGCCCTGCTCGACGGGGCGCAGCAGTCGGTGGAACTGGCGCGGGCGCGCGAAATCCGCAGCGTGGTGGAAAGTGCCGACGTGCTGCTCGATCTGCACTCGATGCTGTGGCCGTCGGACCCGCTGATCCTGAGCGGTCCGACCGAGCGCGGCCGGGCGCTGGCGCGGGCGATCGGCGGGCCCGAGCTGGTGGTGGCCGATGCCGGCCACGCCAGTGGGCGGCGCATCATCGACCATGCGCGGTTCACCGATCCCGCCGCCGCGCCGGTCGGCATCCTGGTCGAGGCGGGCCAGCATTGGGAGCCGGAAACGGTGCAGGCGATGGTGGAGAGCGTCGCCGGGCTGCTGCGCCATGCCGCGATGATGGGCGAGCACCCCGCCCTGCCCGCCCCGGCTGTGCCGCCCCGCCGGCCGCTTGTGGCCGAGGTGACCCTGACGGTGACCGCCAATACCGCCGGCTTCGCCTTCGTCAGGCCGTGGCGCGGCGGCGAGGTGGTGGCGCAGCGCAACACGCTGATCGCCATGGACGGGGTCAACGAAATCCGCACCCCGCACGACGACTGCCTGCTGGTGATGCCGAGCCTGCGCGCCGGGCGCGGCCATACCGCCGTGCGGCTGGCACGCTTTCGGCTCGGCGGCTGACCGGGGATCGATCGCCGGCCCGCGGTCAGCCGCCCAGCTTCTCCAGCAAGCCGGTATGCTCGCGCGCGACCATGTGGCGACGGATCTTGTGGGTGGCGGTCAGCATGCCGTTGTCGATGGTGAACGGCGCCACCACGGCGTGCCGGCGGATCCGCTCGG
>CAIMEK010000246.1 GCA_903839965.1 uncultured Acetobacteraceae bacterium
CAGCGCGGCCTCGGCCACGAAGCGGCCCGGGGCGGTGGCACGGAAGGCAAGGGTTGCGGGCGTCGCCTCGCCGAGCGGACGTTCGGCGGCGGCGCTGAGGCGGGCGCCCACCAGCGGGGCGCCGGCGCGATCGGACAGCGTGACCACGGGGCGGCCGTCATCGAGCGTGTCGCGCACCGTCCAGCCCAGGGCGTCCTGGCGTTCGGCGGCCTTCAGCACGTGGTCGTAGCCGTTGCTGGCGCCGAAGCCGTTGGTGGTCGCCAGGCCGGGGAAGCTGCGTACCGCCAGGCCCATCATGGCGAAATTCACCACCATGACGAAGCCGATGCCGCCGGCGACGTACCACGGGAAGAAGCGCCACGCCGTGCGCGCGTTGCCGCGTGGATCATGGCGCATCTGCAATTCCCCTTCGCGTGCTCAGCGGCTGGTGCCGCCGGGACCCATGAAGATCGAAGTATAGGTCGTCTGCTCGCAGGAACCCACATTACGCAGCACGAAGTCCAGCTTCTGCGACCCGTCGGGCGGCAGCACCGGCCGGCCGAACACCAGCAGGCGGAAGGTGCCGATGCTGTCGGCATCGACGCCGAGCAGGCGCGAGGGCGCGGGCGCGTCGGGCTGCTCCGCCACTTCCATCACCCCCCCCGCCAGCCCGCGCAGCGTCAGCTCGAATTGCGCCGGCACCTGGGTCTTGTTGGAGATCTTCAGCGTGTAGCCGTTGCGGATGCCGCCGTCGCGCACGCGGACGAACAGCGGCGCGCGGTCGTGCTGCACGGCCAGGTCGATATGCGCCCGCGTCGCCAGCGCCGTGCCCATGACGATCAGCGCCAGCACCATGGCGCCGAGATAGATGATCGTGCGCGGACGCAGCAGGCGGAACTTCTCGTGCCGGCCTTCCGTCTTCGCCTTCTGGCCGGCCAGCGTATCCCAGGTGACCAGCCATTTGGGCTGGCCGGTCTTCACCATCATTTCGTTGCAGGCATCCACGCACAGCCCGCAATTGATGCATTCGAGCTGCACGCCGTCGCGGATGTCGATGCCGGTGGGACAGGCGTGCAAGCAGGCCAGGCAGTCGATGCACTGGCCGAGCGCGGCGACGGCCGGGGAGCCATCGCGCT
This sequence comes from uncultured Acetobacteraceae bacterium, assembly GCA_903839965.1. Taxonomy (GTDB): domain Bacteria; phylum Pseudomonadota; class Alphaproteobacteria; order Acetobacterales; family Acetobacteraceae; genus Rhodovastum. Next base: position 1,116 of record CAIMEK010000246.1, read on the forward strand.
TGCCGTGTCCGCGCGGCTCGCCGCGCCAGTCCTGGTAGGTGACGATCAGGCTCTGCTCGTCGAGCATGGCCGCCTGGAAGCGCGGCCACGGGCACATGAAGGTGCACACCTGCTCGCGCGCCCAGCCGGCCAGCAGATAGGTGGTGAAGGTAAACAGGCCGATGAACAGGTAGGCTTCCTGCGCGGCCCGGCCGGTCCAGAACTCGCGCACCAGCGTGGGCGCGTCGGCGAAGTACATGATCCAGGCGCCGCCGGTCCAGAAGGCGATGGCGAGCCAGATCGCGTGCTTGAGGGTCTTGCGCCAGATCTTGTCGGCGTTGGCGGGCCCCTGGTCGAGACGCATGCGGGCGTTGCGGTCGCCTTCCACCAGGCGCTCGACCCACATGAACAGGTCGGTCCACACGGTCTGCGGGCAGGCGTAGCCGCACCAGGCGCGGCCGGCGAGGCTGGTCACCAGGAACAGCCCGATCGCGCTCAGGATCAGCGCGCCGGTGAGGTAGTAGATGTCCTGCGGCCAGAACTCGATGTTGAAGAAGTAGAAACGCCGGTTGGGCAGGTCGAGGAGGACGGCCTGCGACACCCGGCCGGGCCCGCGGTCCCAGCGCAGCCAGGGCAGCAGGTAGTAGACGGCGAGGCAGAAGATCAGCACGCCCCACTTGAAGGTGCGCGCCGGCCCGTGCACCGCCTTCGGGTAGACGGCGACGCGCGGGGCATACAGCGCCACGCGGCTTGCCTTGCCGTCGTCGGCGGACGGGCCGGGGACTTTGTTCATGCTGGTCACGGCAGCGGCTATTCGCCCCCGCCGAGCGCGTGCACGTAGATCGCCACGCTCTTGATGGTGGCCTCGTCGAGGCCGGTGTTGTTGGCGCGCTTCTCCCAGGACGGCATCACGCCGAGGCGCGGGTTGGCGATCTGCGCCAGCTCCATTTCGTGGTTGTCGCCGTAGAGGTGCACGGCCGACTTCAGCGGCGGGGCGCCGAACTGGCGATTGCCCTCGCCGTTGTCGCCATGGCAGGCGGCGCAGTTCTCGGCATAGGCGGCTTTGCCCGCGGCGAAATTCGCGCCCGGCGCGGCATGGCCATAGAACGCGCCCCAGACATAGTCGCCCACCGCCTCGATCTGCTCGGGCTTGAGCACGCCCGCGGTGCCGAAGGCGGGCATGGCGCTGAGCCGCGCCTTGTCGTTGCCGCTGCGGATGCCATAGGTGACGGTCTGCTGGATATCGGTCAGCTTGCCGCCCCACAGCCAGGTGTCATCGGCCAGGTTGGGATAGCCGGGCCGGCCCTCGCCGCCGGCGCCGTGGCAGGGCTGGCAGTTGGTGGCGAAAGCGATGCGTCCGGCCGCCGTAGCCACCGCCAGCAGCTGCGGGTCCTGCTTCACCTGCTCGATCGGCGTGCTCTTGATCTTGTCCATGTACACCGCACGCTGCGCCTCCATGGCGCGGACGTCGGCGCTGACCGTGGCGCGCGACGACGCGCCGAGCAGGCCGTGGAAGTAGCCGGGCCCATACGGAATGGACGGATAGAGCAGCACGTAGACCAGCGCGATCACCACGCAGGCGAAGAAGGTGTACAGCCACCATTTCGGCAGCGGCGTGTTGAGCTCCTTCAGCCCGTCCCACTCGTGCCCGGTCGTCTCACGGCCGGAGAGCGTATCCTTCTCGATCTTGGTCGGCACCTGCGGGGCTCCCTATCGGTCGTCGTCGAACGGGATGCGGGCGTTGCGCTCCATCTCCCGCTTGCGGCCCGGCCAGTAGGTGGCCACCACCATCAGCACGAACACCAGCATGACCGGAACGACGGAGCGCTGCTGCAACCATTGGATCAGGGCGACGATGTCCATTGCGGCCCCCTACTGCTGCAGCTTTTCGACGCCGGTGTCGGCGAAGTCGACCATGCTGCCGAGCACCTGCAGGTAGGCCACCAGCGCATCCATTTCGGTGGGGAAGCCGGGCCGGCCGGGCACCGCCACCGCCTTCGGGTAGCGCTTGTCGAGCGCGGTCTGATCGGCCGCGGCGTCGGCCTGCGCCAGCAGGTCCTGCCGGGCGTTGGCAATCTCCTCGTCGGTGTACGGCACGCCGAGCAGCCGCTGGGTGGACATGTGCCGCTCGATCAGGTCGTAGTCGAGCCGCGTCTCGGCAAGGAAGGCGTAGCGCGGCATCAGGCTCTCCGGCACCAGGGCCTGCGGATGGTGCAGGTGGCCGTAG
>CAIMEK010000247.1 GCA_903839965.1 uncultured Acetobacteraceae bacterium
CGCCGTCCCGCCGACGGCCGCCATGCCGGCCGCCGCCGCGCCGGATGCGGCGACGTCGGCGCTCGCGGTCCCGCCATCGCTCCGCCGCTAGTGCCCCGCTTCCGCCACCCGAGCCGGCGGGGCCAGGCGCCGGGTCCGGACGGCTAGGCGGTGCGCGCAGCAGGCATCGCCAGCAGGCTCGCCGGCATCGGCCGGGTGCTCTCCACGCGCAACACGCGCATTTTCTACGGCTGCAGCCTGGGCTCGTGGAGCGGGCAATGGGTGCAGAAGATAGCCACCGACTGGCTGGCCTGGGAGCTGACCCATTCGCCGGCCTGGGTGGGGGTGATCGCCTTCTGCAACCTGGCCCCCTCGGTGCTCGCCTCGCCGCTCGCCGGCGCCGCCGCCGACCGGATGGACCGGGTGCGGCTGACCGTGCTGACCCAGATGTTGATGGCCGGGCATGCCGCGGTGCTGGCCGTGCTGGTCTACACCGGCACGATCCGCATCGAGCTGATGGCGATCCTCGAGATCGGGCTGGGCACCGTCCAGGCGTTTTCCGCCCCGGCGCGGCAAAGCATGGTGCCGGGCATGGTCAGCCGGGCCGACCTGCCCAGCGCGGTGGCGCTGAATTCGCTCTCCTTCAACCTGGCGCGCTCGATCGGCCCGGCGATCGGCGGCGTGGTGGTGGCGCTGTCCGGCGTGCTGCCCTGCCTGCTCATCAACATGGTCGGCTTCCTGATCGCCAGCGTGACCCTGCGCACGCTCAAGCTGGACAGCCGCTATCGGCGCGGCCATGCCCCCACCGCCAGCATGGTGCGCGAGGCGCTGGAAGGCGTCCAGTACGTGGTGCGCCATCCCGGCATGGGGCCGTTGTTCCTGTTCGCCAGCATCATCGCGATGCTGGTCCAGGTGGTGCCGCAGACCCTGCCGCCCTTCGTCGACCGGCTCTACCACCGCGGCCCGGAAGGCCTGGCGATGCTGTCGACTTCGATCGGCCTGGCGGCCCTGGTGGGCGGGCTGATGATCGTGGCGCATGGGCGGCTGAGCGGGCTGTGCCGGGTGGCCATCGGCGCCGGCGGGGCGCTGACGCTGGCCACCATCGGGTTCATCGCCACCGGGTCGTTCGCCTTCGCCACCCTGTGCGCCGCCGCCATGGGCATGGCCAGCACGGTGCACTCGATTTCGGCGCAGACCATGCTGCAAAGCTCGACCTCGGGCGCCATGCTGGGGCGGGTGCTGAGCCTGTGGCAGTTGATCACCCGCGCCGGCCCGGCCGTGGGCGCCCTGATCTACGGCGTGGCGGCCGAATGGGCGGGGCTGCGGCTGCCGGTGCTGGTGGGCTCCTGCGTTGCCCTGGCGGCCTGCCTGTGGGCGCTGCGGCAGGCGCCCGCCATGGCGCGCAGCCTGGAGCGGTCCGACACCGCGACCTGACCGACCCTTGGCTTCGCCCCGAAGCGGCCTTACGACATCCGCGGCCACGGCAACGAAGGGAAAACCCGCCATGAGCAAGATCGTCCGCACCGAACCCGGCACTATCCTGGCGAAAGCCGTCGAATTTCACGGTTTCGTCTATCTGCAGGGCTGCACGGCCACGGATCTGAGCAAGGACATCAAGGGCCAGACCCGGGAAGTCCTGGCCAGCATCGACGAACTCCTGGAGATCCACGGCACCGACAAGACGCGCCTGCTGCAGGCGCTGATCTGGGTGAAGGACATGCGCGACCGCGAGGCCTTGAACGAGGTCTGGTCGGCCTGGCTGCCGAAGGACGGCGCGCCGGCGCGCGCCTGCGTGCAGGCGACTCTGGCCGATCCACGCCATCTGGTGGAAATCATGGTCACGGTTTGCAAGTAACGGGCAACCGGCTTGCGTCTGATCGATTCCAATGCGTGGTCGAGCCATGCGCAAGC
>CAIMEK010000248.1 GCA_903839965.1 uncultured Acetobacteraceae bacterium
CGCCCCGGACGTGGTGGCGGCCAGGAACCCAATCGGCGTGACCCGCCTTCGTCGCAGTTCGGCCGTGTCGGCGGCGTTGCTGGCGGTGCTGCTGGCGGCGCCGGCGGCGCACGCCGAGGCCGACCTCGATGGCCAGCACGCCACGGTCCAGTGGCGCAACGCCAATCTCGGGCTCGACCGGCCGCTGGTGGACTCCGCGGCGACTACGCTGGTGAGCCGCGATTTCACCGTCGGCGACGGGCCCGGGGTCACCGATCTCGGCTTCTATCCCTCGCTCAGCCTGCAGGCGACCCCCGACCGGCTGGAATTCAGCTTCTCGGCGGGTTGGTGCTGCCTGTTGGACCACCGCGACGCCTTCGTCGGGCCGGTGGTCACCTTCACCTCGCTGCCGGACGACCAGGACCTGCAGGTGACGATCGGGGACGGCACCATCCCGCTGACCCCGGCCGACGTGCAGGTGGACGGCAACCGTATCGCCGTGGACCTGCATGGCCGCGACATCGGCGGCGGCCGGTTGACCCTGCTGGTGCATCCCGGCTCGAACCTCGCCGAGCGGGTGACGCTGGGCCTGATCGGCATCGGCCTGATCACGCTGGGCATCCTGCGGCGGCGCTGGCTGGCCTGATTTACGCCACCCCAGTCAAAACGGCCCGCACCAGGGCGCGCGTCGGCTGGTTGCCCGCCAGCTTCAGCACCGGGCACGGCAATCCGGCCAGCCACGCCGCGTGGCGGTGGCGGCTACGGCCCTCGTTCAGGGGGCTTTCATAGCTGGCGGCCCAGGCCAGGAACGCCCGGCATTCGCCATATTGCGCTCCGCCCGGCGCGACGGCGGTGCGGCCGTAGCGCACCCGCTCGCGCGCGGCCAGCCGGGCCACGCGGATCTCGGTCGGCACGTCCAGCCAGACCACCAGGTCGAACAGCGCCGCCAGCTGGTCGCCCCAGCCGTCCAGCGACCCCGACAGCACCCAGGTCCGGCGCTCGCCCAGCAGTTCGCCGAGCAGGCGCTGCCGGTCGGGCGCGCTGAGCTTTTCCCGGTACGGCGGATCGGTGGGCCGCCAGAAGAAGTCGTCGCTGTCGAAATGCGGCGCCGCCAGGCGCTGCGCCAGGGCACGGCCGAGCGTGGTCGTGCCCGATCCCGAGGCGCCGGTGATGTGCAGCCGCATGTGCGCGCAGTCAGGCGGCGCGGCGGCCCAGCGCGTTGGGCAGGCCGCCGATGGCATGGTCGATCAGCGCCCCGTCGGCCTCCGGGGTCAGTTCCGCGCGAATGACCCGTTCCGCCGCCGCGGCGGCGATTTCGGCGGCGGCGTGGCGGACATCGTCCACCGCGGCCTTCTCGGCGGCGGCGATGCGGTCCATCGCCATGCGCTCGCGTCGCTCGGCGGCGGCCATCGCCTCGTCCTGGGCGGCGACGGCGAGGCGGGCGGCCTCGTCCTTGGCGCCGGCGAGCAACGCCTCCGCCTCGGCCAGCGCGCTCTCGCGCCGCCTGGTGGCGTCCGCCAGCATGGCCTCGGCCTCCTCGCGCAAGCGCTGGGCCTCGGCCAGTTCGGCGCGCACGGCGTCGGCCCGCGCGTCCAGCATCGCGGCCACCACCTTCCAGATCCGGGTGCCGAACAGCAGGAAGAAGATGATGAAGGCGGCGGCGACCCAGTTGCGGGGGTCGGCGAAGAAGGGTTCCGCGTGCATCGGTGCCTCCTTCAGACGTGGCCGCGGGCGGCGAGCGCATCGCCGACCGCCGCCGCCACCGCATCGGCCGGCGCCGGCCGGCCGGTCAGGCGCGCCACCACTTCCGCAGCGGTCTCGGTCGCGACCTGGCGCAGCGCGCCCATCGCCGAGGTCCGGGCCGCCTCGATGCGCTGTTCGGCTTCACCCAGTTGGGTGTCCAGCCGGGCCAGCAGCCGGGCGGAATGTTCCGCCGCGGCTTCCTTCGCGATCCCCACCGCATGCGCGATCTCGGCCTGGGCCTCGGCATGCGCGTGTCGCGTTGCCTCGGTCAGGCTGGCAATCGCGGTGTCGGACTCGGCCTTGGCGCGCTGCGCCGCCTCGAGGTCGCCGGCGATCGCCGCGGCGCGCATCTTCAGCACGTCCGCCATCTTCGGCAGCGCCCACTGCTTGAGCAGCAGGTAGAGCACCACGAAGATGATCGCCAGCCAGACGACCTGGCTGGTCGTCAGCGGGTTGGCGAAATCGAGCTGCGGCATGCCCTCCGCCAGGGCGGCGGCGGGCAGGGCCAGCAGGGCAACGGCGGCGAGGACGATCCGGCGCATGGCGGCTCCCGGCGGGGGTCTGGGCGGGTTGGGGCTGGCGGCGCGGGGGCCGCCGGACCCGTCAGACGAACAGGATGATGAACGCGATGACCAGCGCGTACAGCGCCACCGCCTCGGTCAGCGCGAAGCCCAGGATGGCCAGGCCGAACACGTTGTCGCGCGCCGACGGGTTGCGCGCGATGCTGGAGACCAGAGCCGCGAAGATGTTGCCGATACCCACGCCGACGCCGGCGAGGCCGATGACGGCAAGGCCCGCGCCAATCAGCTTGGCAGAAGCGAGATCCATATGTGCGTTTCCTTTCGTGATCGGGTGCGGCGGCAGCGAAGGGCTGCCGGCGGGTGCGACGATGGCGGGTTAATGGAGGTGCACGGCGTCGTGCAGGTAGATGCAGGTGAGCACGGCGAACACATAGGCCTGCAGCGCAGCGACCAGGAATTCGAAGCCGATCAGCGCCACGTTGACCGCCAGCGAGAGGGCGGCCGGGGCCAGATAGATGAAGCCGGCGGCGCCGAGCATGACGATGAACGCGCCGAACACCTCCAGCATCACGTGGCCCGCCATCATGTTGGCGAACAAGCGGACCGACAGCGAGATCAGGCGCGACAGGTACGACAGCACCTCGATCGGCACCAGCAGCGGCAACAGCAGCTTGGGCACGCCCTGCGGCACGAAGTAGCTGAAGAACTTCCAGCCGTGCAGGGCCAGGCCCACGTAGGTGGTGAGCACCATCACCAGCACGGTGAGCGCCAGGGTGACGGCGATGTGGCTGGTGAAGGTGAAGGCGTACGGCCAGACGCCGATCACATTGCCGAGCAGGATGAAGAAGAACAGCGTGAACACCAGCGGGAAGAACTTGCGTCCCGCCTCGCCGATCTGGTCGGTGCACATGTCGTAGATGAAGGTGTAGGCAAGCTCCGCCGCCGCCTGCAGCCGCCCCGGCACGATCGCGCGCGGGCGCGCGCCGAAATACAGCAGCGCCAGCACCGCGGCGGCGGCCAGCACCATCATCAGGTTGGCCTGGGTGAAGTTCACCGAGGCGCCGACGAACCACCCCACCGTGTGCAGCTGGAACTGCCCCAGGGCGTCGATACCGTGTCCTTCAGCCGCCACCGCCAAACCCCCGCTTCATAGCCGTCGCTCTCCCGGCGGTTGCCGCCCGGGCCCCATCAGGCGCCAGACATTCGCCACCCCCGCCGCGCCGCCCAACAGCAAGAACACCGCGAGCAGCACCGGCGAGGTATGCAGCCACTTGTCGAGCAGCCAACCGATCGCCACTCCCACGAACAACGCGGACACCAGTTCCACACCGACCCGCAGGCCGATTCCCATGGGCGAAAGCCTGGCGGTGGAATGCCCCGCCGGTACCGGGTCCAACCCCTGTCGGCGCCGTGCGGCGTGCAGCCTGTCCTCGAAGGAACCGCCGCCTTTCCCCTCGCTTTCGTCCATTCATCCGCCCCAGTGCAAGTCTCCTTGCCGGAAAGCGTCGTTCTGCTAACGGCGGGGGAGGAGGGTGTCAAGAACGGTTGAGCTTCGGGCGCGGTTCACGCGCCTGAATAAGCCGTGCACCCCCCCTTGCGCCGCACGCCTTTGGGGAAGGCCGCCGAGCCTGCTCGGGGGTAAACTCAGAAAGCCGGCCGGATCACCGCCCGGTAGGCGTGCCAGCTGGCGTGGCCGATCAGCGGCAGCGTCACGCACAGCCCGATATACCAGCACGCCAGCCCGGCGACGGTGAACAGCACGATCAGCGCCGCCCACACCGCCATCGGCCGCGCATTCACCGCCACCGCCGTCGCGCTGGTCGCCAGCGCTTCCGCCAGCCCGACCGGACGGTCCAGCATCAGCGGCAACGAGAAGGCTCCGGCCACGAACACCACGCTGGCCATCACCGCGCCGATGCCGGCGCCAAGCGCAAGGAAGAGCAGCCCGCGCGCGGTGAACAGGGTGCCGGCCAGCACGCGCCCCCAGTCGAACCCGGCATCCGGAAACGCCAGCGCGAACACCACGGCGGCGATCCACAGCCACACCGCCAGGAAGACCAGCAGCGCCACCCCGAGTGCCAGCAGCGGCCGCGGGTTGGACCGCCAAGCCGCATAGGCCGAGCCGAGCGCCGCTTCGCGGCCCGCCTCCAGGTCGCGGCTGATGGCGTAGAACCCCACGGTGAGCGCCGGGCCGACCAGCATGAAGCCGGCGCCGAGCGGGGGGATCAGGTAGTCCAGGTCGGCGGCCGCCAGCGCCAGGGTCAGGCAGAACCCGGCGACGACGAAGACGAAGGCGTAAGCCGCGCTCAGCCCGCGGCTGCGGCGAAAGTCGAGCCAGCCCGCGGCGAGCCAACGGAACGGCGCATCGCTGGTCACCCGGCGGACCGCAAACGCCGGCCGTCTGCTCAGTCGTTCGCCCATCGCTCGGCCCCCCCTTGGCGGTCTTGCTTAGCCGGCAAACTAGCGGAGACGCCGCGGTCTCGCCACTGTGGCGGTCGGTTTCCCCGATGCACCGACCGTGTATGCGGTGCGCGATGAGCCGCCGCCGAAACTCCGCCCAGCCCGGCGCGAGCCTTGGCGTGGACCTGTTCTTCCTGATCAGCGGCTTCATCATGGTGGTAACGACCCGCGGCAGCGATGGCTCCGCCGCCTACGCACCTGCTGCTGCGCGGTGTCCCACTCGCCCGGCTGACGCGGCCGGCGGCAAGGAGCGATTAGCGGCGTCGCCGGCCGCTTCTGCGCGACCTTCACGAAACTGCAGGACTGGCGCCGCCACATGCGCGCATAGGCGCCGTCGGTCGCCAGCAGCGTTGCGTGGCTGCCCTGCTCGACAATGCGCCCGTGCTCCAGCACCACCAGCCGGTCCATGCGCGCGATGGTGGACAGGCGATGCACGATGGCGATCACCGTGCGGGTCCTCGGCGTCGTCGGCGACACCCGCACCGAACAGGACTACGCCAGCTTCCGGAAAACCCTGTTCGCAACCGGCGCGCCAACCACGGCCTGGCATGTTGTTGCTGACAATCTCGCCACGCATGTCTCCGAAAGCGTGGTCCGCCTGGTCGCCGATCTGTGCGGGATCGAGGACGAGTGTGGCGAGAAGGGCAAATCCGCCGTGCCGGCCGCAATGGTTACGAGAGAGGCGTTCCTGCGTGATGCCGCACATCGCAGCCGCTTTCCCTTCACCCCCAGGCATGCACCCTGGCTCAACCAGATCGAGATCTGGTTCTCGATCCGCGCCCGCAAGCTGCTGCGGCGTGCCGGCTTTACCTCCCAGCAGGACCTCAAGGCGCGGAGCGAGCCGTTCATCGCCCACTTCAACCAGACCCTGGCCAAGCCATTCAAGTGGACCAGGACAGGCAAGCCGCTCGCGGCCTGAGATAGACGGAAATGGGGTCGGTTCCTCCGGCGCGCGGTACTAGCACGCCCGCCGGTTGACGGAAGTCCCGGCTGGGACGATGAGGCTGCGCCGCCTGCAATCGGGGAGCGCGCCATGGCACGGCCGACCGGAACCTTCGCCGCCTTCCTGGCCATGGCTTTCGTTGTCGTCGGACTGACCGGGCTGTTCGCTTGCTTCGCCGCGCCGCTGCCGCTGCAGCGCGCCCTGGCCCGCGAAGCGGCGCTGGACGAGGCCGCCGCAGTGGCGCGCGGCGCCGATCCGGCCGCGGCGCTGGCGGCGCTGCGGGCACGGTTGGGCGAGTCCTTCCCCGCCCTCGCGCCCGGACCGGACCTTCAGGCGCGCATCGCCGCCGAACGGCTGGCGATGCGGACGCGCTTCACCGTCGAGAGCGAGGTGACGCTGACCCGGCTGCGTTGGCTCATTTCGGTCATCACCATCATGGCGGCGGCATTCGGCATCGGCATGCTGAACCTGGCTGCCCGGGCGAGGGACCCGTCCGCCGCGAAGGAAACGCGAGACGGGTAACTCGTCATGCCATCTACAGTTGTATTCTATGAGGATAAAATATACTCAAAGTTGTTACAAACCGTCGCAGATGCGCGGCTAATTTGAGACTCGGGCAAAATCAGCGACTCCGACACATCTTGTGCTTGCTTTGTGTCCCAGTATTATGACCTAACTGGTTCCGGTCGTATCGTCCCCGGCAAAGCCCGTAGGGGGCCAGCGCCGTTCTCGTGGGGGCAACGTTGAAGCTGATCCTTGAGCCGCGCCAGCTCTTCGATGGCAGCATCCATGTGACTGCCACGGATGCGCATCATCATGTCCATCACTTCGATGCCGCGGCGAGCGGAAAAGGCGCCGATCCCGCCCATTCCGACACCTTGCACGATACCTCCGCCGTCGCCCTCGCCGGGCTGACCGACGCAACCCGCGCCGCCTCCGAACGCGCGGCCGGCCAGCACGCGCGCGCAACCGGCGGGCAGGAGGGCCACGATCGGGCCGCCGGCAACGGCCATGACCGCGCCGCCGCCGCCGGCCTGGCGGAGGGATCACAGGTCACCTCGGTGCTGTTCGTCGATTCGCGGGTGACGAACTGGACCACCCTGACCGCCAAGCTGGCCCCGGGCACCGAGGTTGTGGTGATCGACGCCGGGCATGACGGCATCGACCAGGTGAGCGCCGCCCTGGCCACGCTGCACGGCATCCGCTCGATCAATTTCCTCACCTACGGCAGTTCCGGGCAGATCGAGCTGGGCTCCGGCATGGTCAACGACGCCACCCTGCTCGCGCGCGCCGCACAGGTGGCGGGATGGGGCGACCACCTGGCCGCCAACGCCACCATCGCGCTGTGGGGCTGCGACGTCGGCGCCGGCAACAGCGGCACCGCCTTCATTGCCGACCTGCACGCCATTACCGGCGCGCAGGTGGCCGCCTCGACCAACGCCACTGGCGCCGCCGCGCTGGGCGGCGACTGGACGCTGGAAGCAAACACCGATCCGCTGCACAGGGTCGCCGATCCGTTCACCCGACAGGCGCGGGCGTCCTACAACGGCCTGCTCGACACGCCGACCGTCCTGCTCTCGGTCGTCGGCGCCTCGAACAACACGGCGGGCCTCGGCACGCAGTTCGATCCGGTCAGCAGTTCGGTGCTGATGACGGCGGGCGAGATCGCGCGCATGCGCGCGACGCTGCAGATCGTGGACGGCACCAACGCCGGCACCACGATGACGGTCACGCTGCCGACCGGCCTGACGCTCGATCCGAACTATGCGACCGATGGCTCCGTCACCGTGTTGCTGGCGAGCCCGCACCAGGATATCGGCACGACGCTGACCGGCACCGGCCTGCAGATCGGCGAAACCGGAAGCGGCATCAACAACGCCAAGCTCGACCTCGGCACCGGCGCCGACACCAGCGATGTGGTGGTCGCGAAACTGCCGGCCAGCGCGATATCGGTGGTCGGGCAGACCGTCACGTTCAACCTCGGCGATCTTACCAACAGCGACGGCTCGCCGATCCCGAGCTATGCCATCGTCGAATTCAATACCGTCGTCGGCGCGGCGGTGGCGGGCGGCAGCAGCCTGACCACCTCGATGGTCGGCGCCGCCAACGCGACCCCGACCGCCACGGTCAGCGACTCCCTCAGCGTCGAAGCGCCGGCAGTGGCGCTTGCCAAGCAGGTCACCGGCATCACCACCAATGCCGACGGCTCGGTCAGCGTCACCTACAAGGACACGATCACCAATTCCGGCAACGGCCCGGCCTACAGCCTCGCGCTCAGCGACCCGGGGGCAGGCGTCGGCACGGCCGCCTATAGCGGCACCATGTCCGGCACCGGCGTGGGCGTCGTCGCCAGCGCGACCGGCAGCAGCTTCCAGGCGACGCTGACCTCGCTCGCGGCCGGCGGGGTGGAGAGCTTCACCTATACCGTGACCATTCCGGTCGCCCTCGCGCATCAGGCGGTCACCGACGCCGCCAGCACCGCGACCCTGACCTCGGCCGCGCTCAATTCGACCTACGAAGTGGCAGGCAGCCATACCCTCAGCTATTCGGCCTACTACCCCGGGACGCCGACCGACACCACGAAGGCCGCGACCGACTGGAACACCGGCACCCAGCGGATCACCCTGCAGCAGTTCGACCCGACCCTGGGTACGCTGACCAGCATCAACCTGACGCTGTACGCGGATGTCGACTCGTCCGGCATGGTCACGAACCCGGCGTCGAACGGCGCCATCATCGTCAGGCAATACGACGCGAGCATGTCGGTCGACCTGCTCAGCCCCGGATTTACCGGACCGTTCACCGACGTCGGAATCATCGGCAACGTCCTGGCCACCGCTTCGCCTGTGCTGGTCAGCCTGCCCGTGCAGCTTCTGACGTCGGGACAAACGGTTTCGTTCACCGTCACCGATTCGCACGCGACCGCCGGCTACACCGTCCCCGTGGGCAGCTACGCGGTCTACGAAGGGACCGGCAGCGTGGTGTTCCCGGTATACACGGCCGCCACCACGCTGACGCGGCTCACCGGCGGCAACCTGAGCCTCAGCGAAACGACCGCCGCCTACGCCGAAGGCACCGTGACCTACACGTATGTCGGCAACAACGAGGTGCTGGTCGGCACCAGCTTGACGCCGGCGGCCAGCCACACGAGCACCTCGGCCGGGCTCGACGTGGTGTCGGGCACGGTGAACCAGGACACCTCGCCGATCAGGGGCACCGACGCACCGCTGGTGGGATTGGCCGGACAGACCGTGACGGTGACGTTCACCGGGCAGACCGGCACGGAGACGGTGCCGACCGCCGCGGACGGCAGCTTCGCCGTGCTGGTGCCGGACAAA
>CAIMEK010000249.1 GCA_903839965.1 uncultured Acetobacteraceae bacterium
CGAAGCTGCTCGAACAAATCCACTTTGGCTCTCCAGTCCACGCCAGGCCCCCCGATCCAATCGGGCGACCGTAGGTTGAGGGACAGGGGGTGGGCCAAAATCCGTCAGCACTCCTGGGCCAACATTCGCTAGCAGAGCCACTTCCTTGCTTCAACCCTCCCTCAGGCCGGTGCCAGCACCGCGGAGCGGGATCTGACGGTGGCGGCGAGGGCATCGGTGACGGCGCGGATGCGGGGCATGTGGCGGATGTCGCTGTGCACGGCCAGCCACATTTCACGTTGCGGCGCCGGAGTGGGGGGTTCCAGCAGGACCAGGCCGGCCGGGTCGCCCAGGTAGCGGGCGAGGCAGGCCAGGCCGAGGCCGGCGCGCGCAGCTTCGCGTTGTACGTAACGGGTGTTGGCGCGCAAGGCCGGCGTGGCGCGGGGCAGGATCGTGGTCAGCCACGCCATTTCGGGCAGGCCCATGAGGTCGCTTTGGGAGAGGATGAGTGTGTGGCCTTCCCCGCCGGTGGAGAAGTCGGGCTGGCCGTGGGCCACCAGGTAGGTCGGTGCGGCGTACAGGCCGTAGGCGACGATGCCGATGCAGCGCGCCACCAGGTCATTCTGCTCCAGCCGTGCCATGCGCACCGCCACATCCGCCTCGCGTCGGCTGAGGCTCAGGCTGCGCGTATCGGCCACCAGGTCCACCGTGATGCCGGGGTGGCGCTGGTGCAACTCGGCCAAGCCGGGCATCAGGATTTCGACCGCGATCGACTCGACCGAGGTCACCCGCACCACGCCTTCCAGCCGCACGTCGCGCCCCGAGATGCGCCGCTCGGCCGCGAGTACTTCGGCCTCGATGCGCTCGGCATTGCCCAGGATGGCCTCGCCCGCGGCAGTGGGCGTGTAGCCGTCCGGGGTTTTTTGCAGCAGGCGGGCGCCGGTCCGCCGCTCCAAGGCTGCCAGGCGCCGCCCCATGGTGGGCTGGTGCACGCCCGAGGCCCGTGCCGCAGCGGAAAGCGTGCCGTGCCGCGCCACCAGGAGGAACGTGCGCAAGTCATCCCAGTCCATCGTCTCTCCGTTTCCGCATACTGACTCTGCCACTTTAGGCAACTACAATGCGAAAACGAAGAGAGCATGTTCGGTGCTGACAGGAAAGGACGATCCGATGACCGATTCACGCGACTGGGGTGCCTTGCTGCTGCGCGTGGTGCTCGGCGCGCTGTTTCTCGCGCATGCCGGCCTGAAGCTGTTTGTGTTCACCCCCGCCGGCACCGCTGGCTATTTCGCTTCCCTCGGCCTGCCGCCGGCGCTGGCCTATCTGACCATCCTGGTCGAGGTTTCCGGCGCGGTGGCTTTGATCGCAGGCGTGTGGACCCGGTGGGTGGCGCTGGCCTTGCTGCCGATCCTGCTGGGCACCATCGTGACGGTGCATGGCGCCAACGGGTTCTTCTTCACCGACCCGGGCGGCGGTTGGGAGTTCCCGGCGTTCTGGGCGGCGGCGCTGCTGGTGCAGTCGCTGCTCGGCGACGGCGCCCTGGCGCTCCGCCTGCCGCGCCACCAGGCTGCGCTGGCCTGAACGGGAGGACGTCATGTTGCCTGCTCTGTTTCTCAGCCACGGATCGCCGATGTTGGCGGTCACCCCCGGCCCGGCGCACGAATTCCTCGCCGGGCTCGGCGCCGCGCTCGGGCGGCCGCGCGCCATCCTGGTCGCCTCGGCGCACTGGGAGACGGCGCATCCGGTGGTCAACGCCGTGGATCGCAACCGGACGATCCACGATTTCGGCGGCTTCCCGCGCGCCTTGTACGACCTGCGCTACGATGCCCCGGGCGATCCCGTCCTGGCCGGGCAGGTCATCGACCTGCTCGGTGCCGCCGGACTGCAGGCCGGCATCGACCGGGTACGCGGGCTCGATCACGGCGCCTGGGTGCCGCTGATGCTGGCCTGGCCGGCGGCCGACGTGCCGGTATTGCAGGTGTCGGTGCAGTCAGGGCTTGGCCCGGCGTATCACCTCGAACTCGGCCGGGCGTTGGCGCCGTTGCGCGCGCAGGGCGTGCTGGTGGTCGGCTCTGGCAGTTTCACCCACGACCTGTCCCGCTTCCGCGGCCAGGGCCAGGACGTGCCGGAGGCGCCGGACGTGGCGGAATTCGCCGCCTGGATGGATACGGCGTTGCGCGAGGGGCGGCGCAGCGACCTGCTCGCCTACCGCCACAAGGCCCCGCATGCCGCGGCGGAGCATCCGACCGAGGAGCATCTGCTGCCGCTGTTCGTGGCCATGGGAGCCGCCGGCCCCGCGGCCCGCGCGGAACGCCTGCACGCCAGCACCGCGTACGGCGTGCTGCGCATGGATGCCTACGCTTTCCGCTGAATCGCCGGGCAGCCCGGGTTGTCGTGGCCGGCGCGCGGAGCGACACTGTCGCCCAAGCCAGCTCTGGCCAGGAAGGACCCTCCCATGTTGCAGCCGCCGCCGGCACAACCCGGCATGCGCGAAGACGAAGTCGACACCCCCGCGCTGCTGATCGACCTCGATGCCTTCGAGGCCAACCTCGACACCATGGCGGCCCTGGTTGCGCCCACGGCGGCGAAGCTGCGGGCGCACGCCAAGACGCACAAATCGCCGGTGATCGCGCGGCTGCAGATGGCCCGCGGCGCGGTCGGCCAGTGCACCCAGAAGGTCGCCGAGGCCGAGGCATTGGCCTGGGGTGGCGTCGGCAACATCCTGGTTTCAAACGAGGTCGTCGGCGCCGCCAAGTTGGCCCGTTTCGCCGCCCTGACGCACATCGCCCAGGTGGCGATCTGCGTCGACCACCCGGCCCACATCACCGCCATCGAGGCGGCCGCGCGCGATGCCGGCACGCGGCTGTCCGTGCTCGTCGAGATCGACGCGGGCGGCAACCGCTGCGGCGTGCCGTTCGGCGCCGAGGCGGCGGAACTGGCCCGCGCCATCGCCGCCAGCCCCAACCTGCGCTTCGGTGGTTTGCAGTCCTATCACGGCACCGCTCAGCACCTGCGCACGCCGGAGGAGCGGCGCGCCGCCATCGCTGCCGCCGTCGAAGGCACCCGGCGCACCGTGGAGCTGCTGCGTCAGCAAGGTCTGGACTGCGAAATCGTCGGCGGCGCCGGCACCGGCACATTCCAGTTCGAGGCGGCCTCCGGCGTTTACACGGAGCTGCAGGCCGGATCGTATGTGTTCATGGACGCCGACTACGGCCGCAACCTCGATGCCGACGGCAAGCCGGTGACCACCTTCCGCCACTCGCTGTTCGTACTTGCCACCGTCATCAGCGCTCCTGTTCCAGGCCGGGCGGTGGTCGATGCCGGGCACAAGGCGGTGACGGTCGATTCCGGATTGCCGCTGGTCTGGCAGCGCCCCGACCTGCGCTGCGTCTCGGCGTCGGACGAACACTTCAAGATCGAGTTCGGTCCCGAAACCACCTCGCCCGTCATCGGCGAGAAGCTGCGGCTGGTGCCAGGCCATTGCGACCCGACGGTGGCGCGCTACGACTGGTATGTCGGCGTACGCGCCGGCCGGGTGGAATGCCTCTGGCCGATCGTGGCACGAGGGGCGATGGCGTAAGGAAGACCAGGGGCTCCGCCGTCGCGCGAAGGCGCGCGCCGGGCCTGGACCCCACCAGGGGTCGAGCGACCCCTGGACCCGGCTTCCTTGGGGGATCTTGGCGAGAGGGGGGTGAGGAGATGCATCAACATCTCC
>CAIMEK010000250.1 GCA_903839965.1 uncultured Acetobacteraceae bacterium
GGATACGCTGATCGCGTGCCATCCAAAGCTCAATCTCGCCCCATGTTTCGTCCGTGGACCCGTCATCGACAACGACGGCCTCCCACTCCGACAGCGTCTGCCGCAACAGGGACTCAAGCGTGCGTCCGAGCGTCGCGGCGGCATTGTGCGCGGGTATCACCACCGACACCACGGGCGACACATCTGATGTGACATCGCTGGTGGAGCCCGCCGGAACAGCTTCAGCCTGCATCGAAGCTTCCTAACTCAATGTGCCCGCGTCACCTGGGCGTGGATGTATTGAAAGTCAAATGCCTCGAGTTTCTCAACGAAGGAGGCGATCACCCGATACCGATCGGTCGCCTCCGCCCCCGGCTTCTCTGAAGCCTCGTGCAATGTCGCGCTCGGTGCCGCCATCTCACGCTTCCCCAGTATTGACCGCCCACGGGCCATCGGGTGTCGACCTCACTCATGTCAACACACCTTGTCATCGGCTTGGCGGCGGTCCTACTGCGGACACTCGGCTTGCGTGATTCCACAACAGGCAAAGCTGCCACACAGCACGACAGAAAATAAACTAAACCGACTTCGTTCCGAGGTCGTTGACGCAGATCAAAGCCTAGTCACATGCTCGCGACCTTCGATGGACTTTTGAAAGTCAGTGTCAGCTCATCCCCCCGTCGGGGCGAAATATTCCTTCGCGGAAGGCCGCCTGGGCTGAGCCACGCCCACTCCTCGTCCGTCAGGTCGCTCGGGTAGCGCAGCTTGCTTCGGTCATACCGACCGCGGTTCTTCTTCGTCCACACCCGACGGCTCCTGCGAATCGCGCTGCCGCCATGGCATCACATGTGATTCCAATGACGCAAGATGCTTCCGGTTGGGCACTTATTCGTTAATACCAGCGGCTACGAACCGCGCGTCGCTCACGGCACGCTGTCGAGCACCCTCGCCTTGACCGTCAGCAGCTCCTCCGAAACGTCCGGGACGTCGAGCATCAGGCTGGAACCGGCATAGACGAAACGGCGGTTGGCGGTGGCCGAGACGGACTTGACCGAAGAGTCGCCGGTGACGCGAACCAGCACGCGCCCGCATTCGTACAGGGGCGGAATGACGACCGGCGCCACCGTTTCCAGGCGGAGCTGCCACTTGTCGCCGTTGAACGCCGCCAGCGGGTCGTCGGCCCGCCCGTCGTCGCGGAACAGCGAGCCGGCCGGGATGGTCAGCGACGCCATGACCGGCGCCGCGAGATCGATGGTCCGGCACACGATGAGCGTCGCGGCGTGCACCGGCCCGGCACAGAGGAGAACCGCGCCGGCCAACGCCAGCGCGGTGGATCTCCGCCAGCCCGACCGCCGTTGACCGGCGGCCAGGCTCAGGGTTGAAGTGAGCTGCACCGTTTACTGCGTGATGTGGGCGGTGTAGCCGGTGGCGGCACCGGTCACGGTCGCGTTCAGGTATGCGTTTGCGCTGACCTGAGTCACGCGGATACCGGCGGTATCGGTGGCCAGCGTGCCCATCGTGTAGACCGGAGCGGCGGCGCCGTCCTGGTAACCGTTGACGGTCACGTTCGCATAGGCGCCGGCGCCGCTCTGTTCAACGCGGACCACTGCCGCGTCGGTGCCCGCGCCAACGACGCCTTTCAGCGTCACGTCCGCTGTCGTGCCTGCGGCCGAGGAGTCCAGCTGGTAGTTCACCTTGCTTCCTGCGTCGCCGTGCAGGGTGGACGTCTGCGCCCCGTCAACAGCGCCGAAGTTGTTGACGACGGTGTTGCCGCTGCTCAGTAACGCGACGGTGATGATCTTGGCGCCACTGTTCGTCGAGGTGTTGGTGATCGAGTTGTTGTTACCCGTCGCGTTCACCGTCAAGGCGATCGACGTGGCAGCAGCAACCGGTTCACCACTGCCGGGCTGGCCGATCGTGTTGGTGACCGTGTTGCCCGTGCCGTCCAGGGTCAGATGGTAAGTTACATTCCCGGAGGCCTTCAACTGATCGGTAATCGTGTTGGCGGTGGCGCCGGTATTGGTGACGGCAATGCTGGCGAGGGCCGTTCCACCGGCATCAAGTGCGAGCGAATGCAGGTTGTTCCCGCCCAATGTCGCATCCGTGGCATAGGTCGCCGTGAAGTCGTTCGCAGCGCCACTCCCGGACTTGATAGAGCCACTCAGAATGTTGCCAGCCGCGGCGCCACTGGTCTGGCCGATCGTGATGTTGTGCCATGGCCCGTTCACAGCGAACGCTCCCGTCCCGACGACGGTCGCCCCCGTCCTTTCGTTGCTCACCGTGTTCTTGGCGTGGGCGTCGTCCTGCGTGATCGCCAGGGCCAGCACCTTGCCGGTGGTGGCACCGCCGATGTCGATGTCGATGAAGTTGGACGCGCCGGCCGTGCCGGCAATCGTTGCCAGAGCGGTTGATGCCACCAGAAGCTGCATGAATCTACGCATGATACAAATCTTCCTCGTGTGCAGAACCGTTCGACGAACCACCATGGTCGCCGACGGCAGCCGCTCTGCCGAGACTGCCAATTAGCTCCACCAACCGTCGTGAATCCCACGGTTGATCAACTGTGTGAGGGCGCCGTGTACCGCGGCTCGCAGTGCGAGGCCGACCGGCTCGTTGCCCGAGCCCCCGAGTTCGGCGTTGATGATCGATTGCGAGAATATCTTGATGATCGTGCCGCCCAGCTTCAGCGACGTCACCGACTTGGTGACCGAGGTCTGCCCGAGAACCTCGCCGCTCTGCACCGCCACGGCCCGCAGGCTGAAGGTGATGAGGTCGGTGACGAACGCGCCGAGCGCGCCGGTTCCGCCGAAGGCCACGCCGCCCGTGGCCTCGCGCGTGGAGCGGTCATAGGCGACGACCTGCCCAACCAGGAGAACCTCCGCCACCTTCAACGTGTTCAGCTTTCGCGCGGGCACGGCGTGCGATGGGTCCGCCGCTGCCGAGTTGTTCAGCGCGAGGGTGGCTATCTGCCGTTCGCGCAGCAGTTCGTCAACGTGCTGGCGTTCCACCAGGGTCAGATAGCCGGGAGTGAGCGACCGCACGGCCTCGATCAGGTAGGGCGTGCAGTCCTGCGGCACCGCCGTGCTGAGTTCCTGCACGACCAGGGAGGGCCGCCGCTGTCCGCTGGTGTCGATGCAGTTATAGGTGCTCGCCGTCAGCGCCCGCGGCGGCGGCGGGGGCAGCGGGATGTCTTCCTCCTGGAGGACGACCGCACTCGCCGACGGCAGCGGGTCCATCACGCAGGCCGCCTGGGCCAGCATGCAGCCCAGGGCCGCCACACAGCGTGCCAGCTTGTGAACGCGGGCCATGCTCTAGTCTCCCGTCGGGATGACCAGCGTGGTCGAACCGGTCGGTGAACTGATGGTGACGCTGAGCTGGCCGTCCGAGTTGACGTAGGTGATCGCGACGTTGCCCGATTTGATCGTGCCGGCATCGCCATTCTGCGAGTTCACGATTTTGTCCGCGATGTTGTGAGCGACCAGCGCGGTCAACTGGGAGGTGATCGAACTGATCAATGGCGCGTAGGGGTCGGCTGTGACCACCGCCTTTGCAGCAGCCGTCTGCGCCGCTTTGTGCGCCGCTATCAGGGCGTTCTGGGCCTGCTCCAACTGGTAGGGGACCGAGTCCGTGCCGCCGAAGCTCGGCGACATCAGCGTGTAGTGAAGATCGGTGGCGCGCGCCGGCGTCGCCACGAACCCCAGCACCGCCACGACAACAACGGCCCGGCAAAAGGGCACACAGCGCCGGGCAGTTTGGCGGGGCTCCTGAAAACGTGTCCCGGGTCGGTTACCAACGTCCGGGCCATGTATCGGTGGCATCTGAAGCATTGCGGTCCCTCATGAAAAAACTGGAGAACCCGTCGCTTTCTTATTGTCGTGTGCGGTCTTGTCGAATCCAATCCGGCTTTTCAGCTCAGCCGACCGGCTAGGCCGGTTGCCCTAGCAGGCTGCTGAAATTCGAAGCGGTGTTACTGTCTCTCCTTTTGTGATGCCCACATGGGCAAGTCCGCCGGCTGGCGGCGCAGAGAGGGTAAACGTCGGCTGGTCATACGAAATTCACCGAGCCGCAGGTCGTGCGGCGGTTCAGGCAAGGTCCGTGGCACCCGACTTGCAGACGAGCAGCGCAAAGTTCCGCCTCACCGATGCATTATATTTTTGCTCGTCGACGACTGGGGCGGTACTTGAACTGTGATAATCACGGTTGGAGGCTGTTCCACAAGGATCGGAAAATACTCAGTCGTGGCAGGGCACCGGGTTTTCCCCGCTCCCCCCCCCGTACAGATCCCGGTGTGCGGATTTCTATCGGCATAGCTCAGACCGTCAACATCCTCATAGGGACCGAAGACCGCGTGCGCGTGGCCGCCATCAGCGGTGATCGCAATCGCCCGCAGAAGCATGTCCAGAAGGCCACCCAGGACAGTCCTTCTGCCGGCGAATAGGTTGCCGATCCTCGAGGTGGCCCGCCAGACCAGCGCGAGCCGCTCTTCGGTATGGCGCTGGCAGCAGGCCACCCAAACAGGATCATCGCAGCCGTCAGGCGTGGGCACCAAACGTTAGATTCTTTCCACTGGCGACCGCTCAGGGAACGCCGCGGGCTCTGAGTGCCGTAGCCAGTTCGCGGTCCGCGCCGTCGATGTGCCGCAGCAGCCATTCCTGCAGGAATCGCATGGTCAGGCTCAGGCTACGCGTGTCGCACCCGACCGAAAAGCTGCGCAGGTCGTCGAGGAGATGCGCATGCACTTCGCGGTGCGCGGCAGCGTCCGCGAACCCGTGCATCGCCATCAGGCGCTCTTCGCTCTCGAAGTGCTGCTGCGTGCAGGAGAATACCGCCGCCAGTCTATCCGAGCTTGCGGCCTGATCCTCGCCGCATCTCAGGGAAGCGGCGAAGTCGTTCACGCGCTCCGCGAGTTGCCTATGCTGCTCGTCCATCATTTCAATGCCCACATCGTAGGCGGCAGTCCAAATGATCAGCGGCAATGAAACTGTCGGCAGGCGACCAGGCACTGA
>CAIMEK010000251.1 GCA_903839965.1 uncultured Acetobacteraceae bacterium
AGAAATATCCTTTCTTGTCAGTCGGTTGGATTTCCCGACACGTCCCAGGACGGATGGCTGGTCCCGATGGGCCGAACTCCGGCCCAACATTCCATATCCCAAGCCTGCGGCTGCTGGATTTGGAAACCTGTTGGACGCGCAGAAAATGCTGGCTCGCGGGATGCTTGGCCAATCGGCCAGTCGTAGATTCGCGCTTATGGGGCTCCGCCCTGGCCTTGCTTTCCGACTGTGGCCGCAATGCGCGGATGGCGGGGGATGGGGTGTGTGTCCCATGTTGTCGTTATGAGCAGCATCGACGACACCCGTTGGGACCTGGTCCGTCGCCGCGAGTCGGCCGCGGATTTCCTGTATGGCGTTGCGACCATGGGCATTTATTGCCGGCCGGGATGTCCCAGTCCGCGCCCGAGGCGGGAGAACGTGCGGTTCTATGCCGACGTTGCCGCCGCCGAGGCGGCGGGGTTGCGGCCTTGCCGGCGCTGCGATCCGCGCGGCGAGCGGGCGGCGTTGGCGCGCGAGGTGGTGCGCGACGCCGGTGCGTTCATCGAGGCCGAGGAGACCATTCCCTCGTTGGAGCGTCTGGCGCGACGGTCCGGCTATTCGCGGTTCCATTTCCTGCGCATGTTCAAGGAGCATACCGGCTTGACGCCGCGCAGCTATGCCGAGGGGGTGCGGGCGCGGCGGCTGCAGGCGGCCTTGCAGGGCGGCGCGCGGGTGGTTGACGCGGTGGCGGAGGCCGGGTTCGGCTCCGAGTCGCGGGTTTACGAGGATACCGGTGGCTTGCTGGGCATGACGCCGGGCGCGTTGCGGCGCGGCGGGGCCGGCGAGACCATTCGCACCGCGTTCGCGGACTGCCCGTTCGGTCGGTTGCTGGTCGGCGCCACGGCTACCGGGGTGTGCTTCCTCGGATTTGCCGAGCCCGACGATGCGCTGATGGGCGATCTGCACCGGCGTTTCCCGCGCGCGCGGGTGATCGCGGACGATGCGGGGCTGGCCGGCATCGTGCGGACGGTGCTGGATTTCCTCGACGAGCCGAAGGTGGCGTTGGAATTGCCGCTCGACCTGCGCGGCACCGCGTTCCAGATCCGCGTGTGGGAAGCGTTGCGGCGTATCCCGCCTGGCGAGACGCGCAGCTATGCGCAGCTTGCAGCCATGGCGGGCGCGGCCACGGCGGTCCGCGCGGTGGCGCGGTCCTGTGCGGTCAATCCGGTTTCGCTTGCCGTGCCCTGCCATCGCGCCGTGGGGGCCGACGGCTCGCTGACCGGCTATCGCTGGGGCATTCCGCGCAAGCAGGCGCTGCTGGCGCGCGAGCGGGCGGCGACCGCGCGGGAATGATATAGGGGCCGGACGGCGATTCTTGCATCGCGCCGGTGGACAGCGGCGCGCAGGCATGAAACACCATGGTCTCTCCGCGCTGGGTCCAGCGCCCGGCGATTGCCGCATATCGTTATCTCATTGCACAGGCCGGGACCGAGGCGTCTGTGCCGGTCGGGAAGGATTCCATGGCGTTCAAGCCGAACTACAACCAGCAGCGTGCCGAACGCACCCGGGCCAAGCAGGCCAAGCAGGACGCCAAGCGGCGCGAGAAGGAAGAGGCGGTCGCGCGGCGCAAGGCGGCACTGGACGCCGGCCTGCCCGATCCGGGCCTTGCCCCCGATAGCGCCGAACCCGAAGCAGGCGGCGCCGCGGAGCCTTAACGATAACCGCGGCGCGGGCTACTTCACCCGCGCCACCTGCAGCGCGTTGGTGGTGCCGGGCTGGCCGAACGGGATGCCGGCGATCACCACGATCTCGCTGCCCTTCGCCGCAAACCCTTCGTGCGAGGCCTGGCGGAGCGCCCGCGCGACGGTTTCCGTCATCGTGTGGGTTTCCGCCGAGACCACCGCGTGCACGCCCCAGACCAGCGCGAGGCGGCGGGCCGTGGCATCCGAGGGCGTCAGGCTCAATATCGGCGCTTCGGGGCGTTCGCGCGCCGCCCGCAGCGCGGTGCTGCCCGAGGCGGTGAACGTGCAGATCATCTGCGCGCCGACGGTATGGGCGATCTGGCGGGCCGCCGCGGCGATGGCATCGGCGACCGAATGTTCCGGCGCCGGCCGCGACGCCTCGATCATGGCGCGCCAGCCCTGGTCCTGCTCCACGCGCGCCACGATGCGGTCCATCATGTTGACCGCCTCGTAGGGGTACTGCCCCACGGCGGTTTCGCCCGACAGCATTACCGCGTCGGCGCCGTCGAACACCGCGGTCGCCACGTCGGAGGCTTCGGCGCGGGTCGGCGCGGGCGCGGAGATCATGCTTTCCAGCATCTGGGTGGCCACCACCACCGGCTTGCCGGCCTGGCGGGCCGCCCGCACGATGCGCTTCTGCGCCAGCGGCACTTCCTCGGGCGGCAGTTCCACGCCGAGGTCGCCGCGCGCCACCATGAGCGCGTCGGTCAGCCGCACGATCTCGTCGAGGTTTTCCAGCGCCTGCGGCTTTTCCATTTTGGCGATGATCCAGGCACGTCCGTCGATGATCGCCTTCGCCTCGGCCACGTCTTCCGGCCGCTGCACGAAGGACAGGCCGATGAAGTCGACGCCGTGCTCCAGCGCGAAAGCGAGGTCGTCGTGGTCCTTGGCGGTCAGGGCCGGGATCGGCAGCACCACGTCGGGCACGTTGACGCCCTTGTGATCCGAAAGCAGGCCGCCGACCGCCACTTCGGTTTCCAGCGCGTCGCCGCGCTTGCGCACCACGCGCAGCCGCAGCTTGCCGTCGTCGAGCAGCAGCGTTGCCCCGACATCGGCGGCCTGGATGATTTCCGGATGCGGCAGGTTGACGCGGTTGGTATCGCCGGGCGTCGGGTTGAGGTCGAGCCGGAAGCGCTGGCCGGTCTGCAGCTGCACCCGTCCGCCGCCGAACGAGCCCACCCGCAGCTTGGGCCCCTGCACATCGGCAAGAATGCCGATCGGCCGGTCGAAGCGATGCTCCAGCTCGCGGATCATGGCGATGCGGGCGGCGTGGTCCTCGTGGGTGCCGTGGGAGAAATTCAGCCGGAACACGTCCGCTCCGCCGAGGAACAGCCGCGTCAGCACCGCGGAGGTGGACGTGGCCGGCCCCAGCGTGGCGACAATCTTGGTGCGCCGGCGCCGGCGGACCTTTTCGCGAGTGGGCATCTGTTACCTTTGGGCTGGGGGGTCAGGCGATCAGGACGGCGCGGATGTCGTTCACGTTGGTCAGCGTCGGCCCGGTGCGGATGAGGTCGCCGATGGCATCGAACAGGCTGTAGCTGTCGTGCCCGCTCAGCACGGCGCGCGGGTCGAGGCCGGCGGCGCGGGCGCGCGCCAGGGTGTCGGGCGTCACGATGGCGCCGGCGGCATCGTCGGTGCCGTCGATGCCGTCGGTGTCGCCGGCGACCGCCCAGATGCCGGGGGCGCCGGACAGGGCGACCGCCAGGCCGAGCAGGAACTCGGTGTTCCGCCCGCCGCGCCCGGCCTTGCCGGAGCCGATGGTCACCGTGGTCTCCCCGCCGGACAGCAGCAGCGCGGGGGCAGCCAGCGGCAGGCTATGATCGCGCACCGATCGCGCGATGCCGGCCATCACGATGCCCAGTTCGCGCGACTCGCCCTCCAGCGCATCGCCCAGGATCAGCGGCGTCAGCCCCAGTCCCCGCGCCGTATCCGCCGCCGCGCGCAGCGCCATCGCGGGGGTGGCGATCAGGTGGAACTCCGCGTTCGGCAGGCTGCCCGGCTTCGGCGTCTCGTCGTCGTCCCGCGCCAGCCGGGCGATAACCTGCGCCGGCAGGTCCAGTCCGAACCGCGCCACCAGGGCCCGCGCATCGGCGAAGCTGGTCGCGTCCGGCACCGTTGGGCCGGAGGCGATCACCGCCGGATCGTCGCCTGGCACGTCG
>CAIMEK010000252.1 GCA_903839965.1 uncultured Acetobacteraceae bacterium
CGCGTGCGGCAAGACCAACCTTGCCATGCTGGTGCCGCCCGAAGGGCTGAAGGTCAAGGGCTATCGCATCTGGACGGTCGGCGACGACATCGCCTGGATGCGCATCGACACCGATGGCCGGCTGTGGGCGATCAACCCGGAAACCGGCTTCTTCGGCGTGGCGCCCGGCACCAACAGCAAGTCGAACCCGAATATGATGAAGACGGTGGCGAAAAACACCATCTACACCAACGTGATGCTGAGCAAAGACG
The DNA here is from genome assembly GCA_903839965.1 of uncultured Acetobacteraceae bacterium. Lineage (GTDB taxonomy): Bacteria > Pseudomonadota > Alphaproteobacteria > Acetobacterales > Acetobacteraceae > Rhodovastum. The sequence goes on from CAIMEK010000252.1 coordinate 252, forward strand.
GCACGGTCTGGTGGGAAGATGGCGAAGGCGACCCGCCGGCGGAAGGTTGGGACTGGCAGGGACGGCCCTGGCAGCCCGGCCTGAAGGACGAGAACGGCAAGCCGATCGTCGGCGCGAACCCGAACAGCCGCTTCACCGCGCCGATCGGCCAGTGCCCGTCGCACTCGTTCCGCATGGATCACCATCACGGCGTGCCGATTTCCGCCATCATCTTCGGCGGCCGGCGCGCGCAGTTGGCGCCGCTGGTCTACGAGTCGTTCGACTGGGAACACGGCGTCTTCGTCGGCGCGACCATGGCCTCCGAGCGCACCGCCGCCCAGTTCGGCAAGATCGGCGAAATCCGCCGTGACCCGATGGCGATGCTGCCGTTCTGCGGCTATCACATGGGCGACTACTTCAACCACTGGTTGGAAATGGGCAGCCGTATGACGCAGGCGCCGAAGATCTTCAACGTCAACTGGTTCCGCACCGACGAGAACGGCAAGTTCCTGTGGCCCGGCTTCGGCGAGAACCTGCGCGTCATCGAGTGGATTCTGGCGCGCTGCCGCGGCGAAGCCGATGCGCGCGAGACACCCATCGGCTACGTGCCGACACCGGACAGTATCGACCTCACCGGGTTGGATATCCCGCGCGAGAACCTGACAAAGCTCTTCGCCGTCAACCGGGATGACTGGCAGGCCGAAGCCGATTCGATCGATGCCTTCTTCCAGCAGTTCGGCAACCGATTCCCGAAAGAGCTGTGGGAGCAGTTCGCCTCGTTGAAGCTGCGGCTGGAGGCGCCCACGTCTTTTCTGCGTCCGGGCAGTGAAATGCGCCCGCTGGCGGCCGAGTTGAACGAGACCATCGCGACCGAGAATCCTGCGGTGCATAACATGCTCTCCGATCTCGGCAAGCGGCTGTACTTCCCCAAGGGCATCCTGGCGCAGAGCGCGGAAGCGAAGGAGAAGGCGAAACAGTACGACGCCACCATCGGCATCGCCTATGAAGCCGGCAAGCCGATGGCGCTCTCCACGGTGATGCAGTATTTCAACGGGCTGACCGCGAGCGAGACACTGACCTACGCGCCGGCAACGGGCCGCGTGGACCTGCGCAAAACCTGGAAAGCGCATCTGCTGGCCGCTAACCCGAGCCTGGCCGGCAAGAGCATCAGCATGCCCATCGTCACCGGCGGCGTCACCCACGCCTTGAGCCTGGTGGCCGACCTCTTCGTGGGAAAAGGCGACGCGGTGCTGCTGCCCGATAAGTTCTGGGAGAACTACGAACTGCTGCTCGGTGTGCGTTACCAGGCGCAGATCGCCACCTATCCGTTCTTCGCGGACGACGGCGGCTTCAACGTCGAGGGGCTGCGCCAGGCGCTGGCGACCCGCGTCAACAGCGGCAAAACCGTGCTGGTGCTGAACTTCCCGAACAACCCGACCGGCTATGCCGTCACCAAAGCGGAGGCGGACGCCATCGTGACCACCCTCGTCGATGCCGCCGACAACGGCTGCGAACTGGTGGTGGTCTCCGACGACGCCTACTTCGGCCTCTTCTATGCCGACGAGGTGTTGAAGGAGTCGCTCTTCGCCCGGCTGGCCGGCTGTCACGAGCGCATCCTCGCCATCAAGGTCGATGGCCCGACAAAAGAGGAATATGTCTGGGGCTTCCGCACCGGCATGATTACCTTCGGCGCCAAGGCGAAGCTGAACGTGGAGTCGCTCTACGGCGCGCTGGAGAAGAAAGTGGCGGGCGCCATTCGCAGCGCGATCTCCAACTGCTCGCACGTCGCGCAGTCGATCCTGGTGAAGGCGATGAACGATGATGCGTTCGCCGCCGAAAGCCAGGCCAAGCGCGACATCCTCGAGGCGCGCGCGCAAAAGGTGCAGACAATCCTGCGGAACCCGGCTTTTGCCGAGTTGTGGGAACCGTATCCGTTCAACGCCGGCTACTTCATGTGCCTGCGGCTGAAAGGCCTTGAGGCGGAGAAATATCGCAAGCACCTGCTGGAGGCCTACGGCATCGGCGTCATCGCCGATGGCCGCCACGACATCCGCGTTGCCTTCTCCGCCGTCGAGATCGACGA
>CAIMEK010000253.1 GCA_903839965.1 uncultured Acetobacteraceae bacterium
CAGGGCCGTGATCGACGGCGCGCCGCCGTCGAAGTGCACCGGGGTGAACTGCACGCCGGCCGCCTGCCCCATCATCAGGGTGAGGAAGTTGGGCACGCCCATCAGCCCGCTGTCGCTGACGGTGATGACGCCGGGAGTGGCACGGGCGGCGTCGATGAGGTCCTTGAGCGTGCGATAGGGACTGTCGGAACGGACCGCGAACATCGCCGGCGACAGGAAATGCCGCCCGATCGGCTGGAAGCTGGCGCGCGTGTAGATGGCCTGGCGGGCCGGATCGAGGTAATGCGTCACCACGGTCGGCACCACGAGGTAGGACAGGGTGTAGCCGTCCGGCCTCGCGCGCACGAGTTGGGTCAGGCCCACTTCCGAGCCGGCGCCGGGGCGGTTGACCACCTGCACCGAGGTCTTGAGAATGGGCTCCATGCCCGCCGCCATCAGGCGCGCGCCGGTATCCGTGGCGCCGCCAGGCGCGTACGGCACCATCAGGGTAATCGGCCGGCCGGCTCGGGGATAGGCCTGCGCACGCGCGTCGGCGCCAACCATGCTGAGCGAAAGCACGAAGGCAAACACCAGGGCGGTTATGATCCGCCGGACCCGGAACAGTCGCATGTTATTTCCTCCCTGCCGCAGGGGCCTGGAACGATGCTGGCGTTCAACCGACACAGCTCACCCGCTAGCAGCCTAGGCAACCGATGCGTCGGGCGCAAGGACCGCTCCGCGCGATCAACCGGCCGGAAGCAGGAACGAAAAGCGGCGCTGCAGCCGGCGGAAAACCGGGCGTAGCGCTGTCGCCCACACGTGCGGTTTCCCGCGAGGCGTCTTGACTATTTGCCTACGCCACCTGAAAATCCAAAGTGTTGGTGGTTCGATTTGGCCGCTGGTTCTCAGCGCTCGAAGGCCAAGGATTTTCCATTGGAAACGTGGCGCGAACAACAGCAGCGGCTCGCCGATCTTGCCGAACGGCAACTGTTCTTCGTGGGCGGAGCCCCACGCTCCGGCACGACATGGCTGCAGCAGGTCCTCGACGCCCACCCCGATGTCTCCTGTCGCGGCGAGGGCCTGTTCCTGCAGCAGCTCGCGATGCCGCTCGAACGCATGATGGCACAGCGGCGCGAGGCCATTGCCGCGAAGAACGCCCGGGTGTTCGCCCATTCCGGCGGTTATCCCCTGCCGGAGGCGGAGGACGCCGAGTTCCTCCTCGGCACCGCCATCCTGCTCGCATTGCACCGGCACAGCGCCGGCAAGGCCTGTCGGGCGATCGGCGAAAAGACGCCGGAGAATGTGTTCCTGTTCCCCCGGCTGAAGCGCCTGTTCCCTGCCGCCAGGTTCATCGGCATCGCCCGCGATCCGCGCGATGTTCTCACCTCGGCCTGGCATTTCTTTCACGGCGCCGCCCCCGGCGATGACGCCGCGGCGAAGAAGACAGCGTTCATCCGTTCCGCGCTGCCATCGCTCAACGACGGTGCACGCGCGATGATCGAAATGGGGAAACGCGACCCCGGCGGCTGCATGACCGTGACCTATGAGGCGCTGAAAGCCGCCCCCGTGCCGACCGTGGCAGCGTTGTTCCGCTTCCTCGGCGTGCCGGACGCGGAGGATGTGGTGGCCGATTGCCTGGCGCGGACAGCGTTTGCGCGCCTGACGGGGGGGCGTCCGGCCGGGGTCGAACAGAACGGCTCGTTCTTCCGCAAGGGTGTCGTCGGCGACTGGAGATCGACGCTCACGCCCGAGATGAACGCGATGGTGCTGCGGGAACTCGGCTGGATGTTCTCGCATTTCGGCTGGCAGGCGTAGCTGGCCGACGGACATCGCGCCTTGCCGGCCCGGGCCGCGGTGGCGGCGCCGAGGTCGATATCGATCACGGTCAGCGCCGGCGTGGGATGCATGGTCATGCGGGCGCCACCGACCAGGTCGATTTCCCGCTCCGTATCAGGCGTTTTCTGGTCTGCGAAACGCGGTGGAGGGCGGCTAGGCGACGCGCGCCTCCACACCCCTGTTGATGCGCCAATAGCGCGCGGTCATGGCCACCTCGACTTCCAGCACGCGCACCCCCCGCAGGTCGAGCGCGGCCTTTCCGTTCGTCCAGCGCCACCCGTCCGGTTCCGGCGCCTGCCAGCCGGCGCCCAGACGGGGATCGGACAGCGCGATCGCGCGACCATCGAGCCCGATGCGCGACACCGCGACCCCGAGCCGGCGGTGGTCGGCGCCGCCGGGGTCGACAAACGCCGGAACCGTGCTGCGCGAAAGCAGCCGGCCGACCCCGGCGCCGTCAGGCAGACGGAAGCGCTGGGTACGACCCTCGACCACGGGCCGCACGCTGCGCCCGTCCACTTCGAGCCGCAGCAGCGCCTCACCGGTCAGGACGTGGCCGAGGGCTTCGGCGCGTCGGAGCAGCGCGCCGCGCACCGCCACCAGCCCGGGCCCCTCGCGCACGAGTTCGGCACACGCTTCCGCCTGCCACACCCGCAAGGCGAAATCGGGATGCAGCATGGCGGCGCCGCCGCCGTTGGCGAAGGCGCCCCGGTTGCCGGTGTCGAGATAGGATTCGGCCGGCATCCCCTCGGCGAACAGCACGTCGTGCGCCGGCAGTTCCACGTGCCAGTAGGTGACCTCGTCGGCCGGTTGCTGGCGGATCGTGGCATCGTTGAGGAGGTAGCGGATCGGGATCAGCACGCCCTCGACATGGACCGCATGGTCGGGCGACAGATAAAGCTCACGACAGGGCTGGCCCGGACCGAAGGCGCCGGCGGCGACCTGCACCGGCCAGACGTCGTGCGGCCGCGGGTGGCGCCGGCAGTCGACGTGTCGATGGCCCAGCCAGGTCACCGGCGCCGTGCCGCCGAACGCGGAGACAACCCGGTCGCCGACCCGCAGATGCTCGACCGCCACCTCGCCGCGATCGGTGCGGATCAGCGTGCCGGCCCTGAAGCAGGGCGCTGAAATGGCGGTGCCACCATGGCCGTCGTCCAGCACGAAGAACGTTGTGCCGAAGCTTTGCGCCGGGTCCAGTCCGATCGTCTGCGACTGGCTGCCTTCGATGAGGGTGAGCAGGTGGGTCGTGGCATCGAAGCTGGCGCTGCCGGATGTCGTGGCGGAAATGGCAACGAAATCGACGACGCTGCCGCTGGCGAGGTGGGCGCCGCTGACGATCGCGCTGGTGGTGATTGCCAGCACGCCGCCGGCACCGATCGTGGAACTGATGGCGGAGCCGTCCTGAATGTACTGAACGCCGCCGCCGCTCACCGTGGTGAAAGTGGCGACGCCGCCGGAGCTGACCCACTCGACGCCACCGCTGCTCACGACCGCGTCGTCCGCACTGCCGCCGGAGGAAACGACTTCCCGGCCGCCGCTATTCACCTTCGCACTGCTGGTGGTGCCGCCGCTGAAGACGATCTCCGTGCCACCGCTGTTCATGATCGTCGAGATGGCGGTGGCGCCGGAATAAACGATTTCCTCGCCGCCATCGCTTACGGTGCTCGACGTGGCGGTGCCGCCGGCGAGGACGAATTCCTCCGCTCCCGAACCCACGACGACACCATTGGCGACAGCTCCGTAGACGGTCACGCCGGTGCCGGGCTGCTCCAGCACGACTCCGGTCGAGACGATGGCGCCGCCGGAAAGGCTTGTCGCGGTCTCGGCGCCATCGGGCAGAACGACAAGGTATCCGCCGGCGCTCACCACGGTGCCGCTGGCCGTTCCGCCGGAAGAGACAACCTCGGCGCCGCCGCCCTCCACCACCGAACCGGTGGTCGTTCCGCCATCCCAGACGTTCAGCACGGCCTGGCCGCTCACCGTGGTGGAAATGGCGGCGCCGTCGTCCACATTCTGGACGCCGCCGCCGCTCACCGTGGTCAAGAAGGCGGTGCCGGCAGGAGAGACGTTCTGGGCGCCGCCCGAGTTCACTACGGTGATATTGGCGAAGCCCATGGGGGACACGTTCTGGCTGCCGCCCGCATTCACCGTGGTGAAATTGGCGGTGCCGAAGGGGCTCACGTTCTGGGTGCCGGACCAGTTCACCGTGGTGTAGTCGGCGATGCCGCCGACGGCCACGTTCTGGGTGCCCCACCCGTTCACCGAGGTGTCGCTGGCGGTGCCGCCGGACAACACGTTCTGCGTGCCCATCCAGTTCACCGCGGTGCCGCTCGCCGTGCCCCCGGAGAACACAAGCTCCACGCCGTCGCTGGTCACCGCGGTGCCGCTGGCAACGCCGCCGGCGTAGATGTTTGCGGTGCCGCTACTGGTTACGTTCGCGGAAGTTGTGGTGCCGCCCAGGTTGTACTCGATCGCGCCGCTGCCGACGACGATGCCGATGCCGACCGGTCCGTACGAGGTAAAGCCGGAACCGGACTGATAGAGCCAGATCCCTCCCGAAACGAGCGTCCCGCCCGGCTGAACCTTTGCGTCCACCGCCAGGGCGCCCGGCAAGACGATCAGGCAGCCCCCGCTGTTCACCACCGTGCCGCTGGCAACGCCGCCGGCCGAGACGATTTCGATATCGCCGCTGTTGACCGTCGCATCGACGGACTTGCCGCCGGAGGAAACGATCAGGAAGGCGCCACTGTCCACGACGGTGCCGCTGGCGATGCCGCCAGCCGACACGACCTCGAAGCCGCCGTGATTGACCTTGGTGGCGAAGGACGTGCCGGAGACCAGGATCTGGGAGCCGCCGCTTTGCACCGTGGTGCCGCTGGCGATGCCGTGCGCGGACACGAACTCGGTGCCGCCGCTGTTCACCGTGCC
>CAIMEK010000254.1 GCA_903839965.1 uncultured Acetobacteraceae bacterium
GAAATTCCACGAGAGAATGCGCGCTAACCACGCTCAAACGCGCAAAATCGAGCGAAATTATGCACCGGCGAGGGAACGCCCATCCGCGCCGCGTGACGGTATGATCTGGGATCGCGGACCCCTGGCAACCGTAGCTTCAGCGAAGGCTGCTCCAGGTCCGCAATGTTTACCAGGCAGCGGGGCGGACCTGGAGGTCCGCGGTCCCAGTGCGGTGCGCGAGTTGGCGCGGAATGTGCGCGCAATAGCGCGAGTTACCGGGGGTTTAGCGCGAGTTTGGCGCGAGTTTTCACGAGGGGCGGCGCGAGTTTCACGCTCAATAGCGCGAGTTATGCGCGAGTTAGGTGTTGCGCGGGTTCTCGCCGATCGGTCCCCTGGGGACAGGGCAGGGTTGCTGCGGGGCAGGCGGGACGCCTGCGCTCCCAGGGGGGGGCCACGACCGGTACCTTGACAATTACATATATGCACCAGGCCCCTGGAGGAAGCGCGCCATCAGCGCGAGGGAAAGGCCGGTGTCGGTGTTGTAATCGCTGTGTTCCCCCTGGTAATCGATGGCCAGCAGTGCGCGGACCATGGCGGCGAGGGCGGGGGCGAGAGCGTCCGCCAGTTCGGGGAGGGTGGCGGCGACTTCGAACAGCCCGGGCGCCGGGTGGTGGTAGCCCAGGTATTTGCGGTTGCGGCCGGCGAAGAGGCCGCCGGGCTGCTGGCGCGACAGCACCTGGTTGGTGAAGCGGATGGTCTTGTCCTTGAGCACGGCGTAGCGCGGATGCGCCGGCGGCAGCACGGCGAGCAGGCGCGCCATGCCCTTCAGCGTGATGTTGCCGTAGCCGGTGTAGTAGTTGTGCCCGTCCTGCGCGCCGCTCGGGCCGAGGTCGCGGGTGGCGAATTCGGCCAGGTAGTCGGCCTTCGCCAGCCACTCGTCGCGCGGGACCGCTTGCTGCAGCGCCGCCAGATGCCAGAGCGCGAAGGCGGCATAATTCTGGTTCTGCTCCCAGCGATACCAGCGGTAATCGGCGGCGCGGATGGACGCCTCCAGCCAGGCCGGCTCAGTGAACTGCACGCCGGCGAGCGCCAGCCCCTCGCCCACCGAGCCATTGGCGAAGGCGCCGCCCTCGCCGAGTTGCGGTTCTTTGCCGGGCCAGTGATAGCACGGGAACCAGCCGTCTGGGTGCTGGTTGGCCAGCATGCGCGCGCAGGTTTCAAGGACGCGTTCCGCGTAGACCGGCTGCGGCGCCAGGTAGCGGCAGGCGAACAGATAGGGCAGCAGGTTGAAGATGCCGTCGTGACAGAGGCAGTGCGCCTCCGCCGCGCGATTGCCCCAGGTGCCGGCGCCGAGATAGTGCTGCTCATGGCGCAGATGCCAGGCGTGGAAGGCGTCATTCAGCTCCGCCGGCGTGGGCAGCTCGGCGACGGCGTGCGGCGCGACCAGCCGCTGGCCGGACCATTTCTGGAAGGTGATAGCGTGCGGCGCTCCGACGGCGGTGAGCGCCTCCAGCCGGTTCCAGCCGTCCGCGATGGGGAAGTCGGCGCGAATCGTCGCCGCCAGCGGCAGCACCGCCTCGCGGCCATTGAGCGCCAGCGTGACCTTGTCGACGTACTTGGCATAGCCGCCGCGCGCCAGCCGGCCCAGCGTCTCCGGGGTGGCATGGCGCCAGCGGGCGACCACCTCGCCGGTCTCGGTGGTTGGATCGTAGTGCAGGTCCAGCCGGTCGAGCTGCGGGAACGCGGAGACGTCAGGCGTCTTGACCAGCCGCACGGCGCCGTGCTGATCCGGGCGCGGGCTCCAGACGAGCGGCGAGCCCCAGGACAGCAACTCCGCGGTGGCGTAGCAAAACCGGCCCGCGCTCAAGCGGAGGGTTTTGTCGTGCAGCCCGCGGGCGAACCAGCGCTTGGCCAGGTAAAACGCGCCGATCAACCCGGTGGGGGTCGCGAAGACGCGGGCGCTAAAGCCGTCGCGGATGACGCCGCCGACTGACGCCGACGGACCGTCGCCGGGATTGGTCGTCAACAGGCGGAAGGGCCAGTCGTCCGCGAAGCCTTCCGGCTGCAGGTCGGCATCCCAGATTTGCACGCAGGCGATGGACTCGCCCTTTTCGTTCATGCCGCAATAGATGCCCCGCGCCGGTCCGTCGAGCGGGATCACGCAGGAGAAATCCTCGCGGTCAACGTCTGCCAGCTCGGGGATGGGCCGCGCCGGACGCCGGGCGTCGATGAAGACGTAGAGCGACACCTCGTCGTGGTAGATCGCCAGCCGGGTGGCCGCCACCGGCGCTTCGCGCGGCATATCGGCCGGCACCTGCGCCATGTCGGTCGTCCCGTCGGCGGGCGAGTAGCGGGTGAAATCGTCGATCGCTCCGGGCATTTCGGCCGCCTGTGCGGGAGTCAACTCCTCCCACGCCGTCCCCGGCCACGGCCAGCGCACCGCCTGGTAGTTGCGGTCGAGGTAGAGGTTCCACGATTCGGTTGCTGGTGTCATGGGGGAACGATTCGCTGTCAGGGTCGCGTGTTCCTGCCGCGGATAGTCATTCTCGTCAATACGGTCCACCTGGTCACCAACACCGGCAGGATACCACCGTCGTTCTGCCGAATAGACGGTGACCATACGAAAGAAAGGACAAAACGATGCCACCTCTGAATGCTCTGGTGCTGGGCGCAATCATGCTGCTGGCGAACCTGGCGCCGAATGGCGATTTCGAGAAGGCGGGGCCGAACAACCTGCCGCCGGAATGGCGCGCGTATGCCAGCGCCGGCGCCAGCGCGGCGATTGACGCCACCGTGAAAAAGGACGGCGCGGCCAGCCTGAAGCTGGCGGCGGTGAAAAAAGGCAACGCCTGGGCGGCGACGCCGCTCTTTGCGGTGAAAGGCGGTTCCTGGTACCGCGTGAGCCTGTGCTATCGCGCCGAGGGTTTCGGCGACAAGGGCTGGCAGGGCGCGGACGCCAGCGCGCGGCTGGTCTTCCTCGACGAGAAAAAGGCGGGGATCACCGCGCCCGGCGGCAAGCTGCCCAACGTCGGCTACCCGTGGGCGATCGGCTTCCCGTATAAAGACGCGGCGGAGTGGACGCCGGTGGTGGCGCTGATGCAGGCGCCGAAGAACGCCGTCGTTGCCAACTTCCAGGTCAGCGTCAACAGCAGCAAGGACGAGATGTCGCCCAGCATCTGGGTGGACAACGTCTCCATCTGCGAGTATCAGCCGGCGCCGGCGAAGGGGAAGAGCTGGACCTACAAGCCGAAAGTCGCGCTGCATCTGTACAAATGCGAGTTGATCGACGGCAACGCGGTGGCGGACAAGGACAAGCAGAAGGCCGGCACCGTCGTATCCGGACCGTATACCAAGGAGATTCCCTGCGGGC
>CAIMEK010000255.1 GCA_903839965.1 uncultured Acetobacteraceae bacterium
CCCCGCCCGGCGCGCCCCGGCAGCCGCGGCTGCGGGCCGTGGTGTTCGACCTCGACGGCACCCTGATCGACAGCGCGCCCGACATCCACGCCGGCTTGAACCGCACTTTGGCGCGCGCGGGCCTGGCACCCCTCTCGCTTGCCGCCGTCAAGCTCATGATCGGCGACGGCGCCAAAAGCCTGGTGGCCCGGGGCTTCGCCGCGGCGGGCGCGAGCTTGGAACCGGAGGCACTCGAAGAAGCCTATCGCCGCTTTCTCGAATTCTACCGCGGAGACAGCGCCATTGCCTTGACCCGGCCCTATCCCGGCGTGGTCGAGACCCTCGAACGCCTCACGGACAAGGCGATGGGCTTGCGGCTCGGCATCTGCACCAACAAGCCCCAAGCCGCCACGTCGGACGTGCTGCAGGCCCTCGGGCTCGCGCGTTATTTTTCGGCGTCGGTGGCACCCGAGCAGGTCGCCGCCTCGAAGCCCGACCCGGCCCATCTCAGGGCCGTGCTCGCCTTGCTCGGTGCGCGTCCTGAAGAAGCCGTCATGGTGGGCGACAACGCCAACGACGTGGCCATGGCCCATGCGGCCAAGGTGCCGGTGATCGCCGTCAGCTACGGCTACCCGCGTATGGCGCCGGCCCGGCTCGGCGCCGACCTTCTGATCGACCGCATGGACGAGCTGCCCGCCGCACTCAAGCGTCTTGGCGCGCGCCAACCCCTTCCTTGACAGTTCGCTGACAGCCCTTTTATATGCCCTCTGCCCTGGTTCGGGCGGGCGCTTAGCTCAGCGGGAGAGCGTTCCCTTCACACGGGAGAGGTCCCAGGTTCAATCCCTGGAGCGCCCACCATTCGCCGATCATCTGCTCTATTATTTCGGCGCGATGATCAGCATCACGCTGATCACCACGGTATCGCCGATAATGTTGGCGGGCAGCGGCTGGAACGGCACGCTGTTCTGGATCGCGTCCGAGCCGGCGCGGTCGAGCGCGGGCAAGCCCGAAGATTCGACCATGCGCAACCCCAGCAACAGGCCGTTGCGCCCCACCAGGATGCGATACTTGGCGATTCCGGTCGCACCTTGGGCTGCGGCCGGGTAGATCAGGTTGCTCAGGATCATGTCGCGCATGGCGTTGAGATAGCGGCTGCCGCCACCTTCGCCGCTACGCTCGCTGTCGCTGAACTCGGGTGCTGAGGCCGTGCTCGCCGAGGGTGCCCCCGGCGGGTAGGTCAGGATCGGCTCGGCCCTCTGTTGCGGCAACGACGCTTGCTGTTGCGGCGCCTTCACATCGGCGTGGGGCACCAGGAAGGGCGTGGCGTATTGCGGGGTCGCCGCCTCGCGCACCGGCTTCGGCTGGGGCACGGCCTTGGTGAGCGCCGGCTCGGCCTTGCCCTGCAGCTTCTCGGCGGGCGGCGCCGGCTTGGGCGGCACCGGCTTGGCGCTCTCGGCACCCTCCTTGGTCGGCGCCTTGGCGGCGGGCCGGCCGGTGGTTAGATCGGGGCTGCCGCCCGATTCCATCTGCTCGGTCGGCGGCGCGGGCGGACGCTGCGGCGGCGGCCTCGACGTCTGGACCGGCGCTGCCTTGGGGGTCGGCGGCGGCACCATCACCACCTCGACCGGGATCGGCGGCGGCGGCACCGGGGCCGGGCGCAAGCTCATGCCGAACAGCAGCAGGATCAGCACCAAAATGTGCAGCAGCAACGCGCCGATGGGTGCCAGCGTCCAGCGCTTGCGCTCGCTGCCGTCGTCGGACGGCACCAAGCGCGGCGCGCGCTCGACGTAGAACGCGCCCCGGCGCGGGGCGAAGGGAATGATTTTGTCGGTGCTCATTTTCGCCATCGGAATTCCGCCCGGAGCCCTGCGCGAGGCAGCTGCGACGCACTCTTGATACGACCCGTCCCGTCCGATCCTGTGTCCCGCGCGGCCGGAGCGGACCTAATCTCCGGCCCGGCCTTCACTCGAAGCTTTCGCCCGCGAAC
>CAIMEK010000256.1 GCA_903839965.1 uncultured Acetobacteraceae bacterium
CGGGCGTGCCCTTCCTGGTGCTGGGCCACAACGGCCGCATCGCCTGGACCTTCACCACCACCGGCGCCGACACCCAGGACCTGTTCATCGAAACCCCGGTCGGCCCGGACGCCTACCTGACGCCGGACGGCCCGCGTCCGTATGCGGTGCGCGCGGAGACCATCCATGTACGGGGGGCGCCGGACGAGGTGCTGCGGGTGCGCGAAACCCGCCATGGGCCGGTGGTCAGCGATCTCGTCGGCCGGCCCGACGCGGTGCTGGCGCTGGCCGCCGCCAACCTCGAGCCGGGCGATGCGGCGCCGGGCCTGCTGGCGCTGAACCGCGCCGCCAGCGTGGCGGAGGCCGGGCTGGCGGCGCCGCTGATCACCGCGCCGGTGCAGAATTTGCTGGTGGCGGACCGCCGGGGCATCGGCCTGTTCGTCACCGGGCGGGTGCCGTTGCGCCGGGCCGGCGACGGCAGCCGGCCGGTGCCGGGGGCGGACGGCAGCCACGACTGGACCGGTTTCACCGCCGGCGACGCCTTGCCGCACGTGCTGGCGCCGCCCAGCGGCCGGCTGGTGAATGCCAACGAGCGCATCGCCCCGGCCGATTTTCCCACCTTCCTCGGCCGCGACTGGTTCGACGACGCCCGCGCGCGGCGCATCCGCGAATTGCTCGACCAGGCCGCGCCGCTCGGCCTGGCGGATTTCGCCGCCATGCAGACCGATACCGTCGACCTGGTGGCCCGCGACCTGTTGCCCGGGCTGCGCGCGGTGACCGCCCAGCCCGGGCTGCCGGCCCAGGCGCAGGCCCTGTTGGCGAACTGGGACGGCAACACCGCCACCGACCTGCCGCAACCGCTGATCTTCAACGCCTGGATGCAGCACCTCTACCGCGACATCCTGGCGCGGGCCGATGTGCCGCCGGGTGCCGGGGCCGCGGCGGCGCCCTGGACTACGCTGATCCCCAGCGCGCTCTCGCCCGACGGCGGCGTGCTGTGCGGCGGCGATTGCCGGCCCCTGCTGCCCGGCGCGCTGGCGGAGCGGTTCGGGCCGGACCCCGCCGCCTGGCGCTGGGGCGTGGCGCACCAGGCGGTGTTCGCCCACCCGATCCTGCGGGGCATCCCGCTGCTGGGGTCCGCCAGCGAAGCGCGCATCGCCGTCCCCGGCGACGACAGCACGCTGTTCCGCGCCGGCATGCCCTATGGCAGCTTCACCGCGGGGCACGGCGCCTCGTTCCGCGGCGTCTACGACCTCGCGGACCTGGAGCGCAGCCTGTTCGTGGTGGCGCCCGGCCAGTCCGGCCATGTCGCCAGCCTGCTGGCGCGCAACTTCGTGCAACGCTGGCGCGATGGCGCGATGATCATGATCCCGGCGCGGCCCGAACAGGTCGCCGTCCGGCTGACCCTGACGCCCGGAGATGCACCATGAGCGTTCCGCACTGGCCCCCCACGCCGCCGAACAGCGCGATCACGGACGACTGGCTCACCCATGGCGTGCCCAGCCGCCGCATCGTCGCCCTCCTGGTCGACCTGCTGCTGATCACCCTGATCGCCGCGGCGCTGTGGGCAGGGCTGTTCCTGTTCGGCCTGCTCACCCTCGGCCTCGGCTTCCCGCTGCTCGCGCTGCTGCCGGCGGTGCCGCCGTTGTACCATTTCCTGTTCCTGGCCAGCCCGCTTTCGGCCACGCCGGGGCAGGCGCTGATGGGCCTGGTGGTGCGGCGCAACGACGACCTCGGCCGGCCGGACGTGCTGGAGGCGCTGGTGAGCGTGGTCGGCTTCTACGTCACCCTCGCGCTCGGCGCGATCTGGCTGGTGGCGGCCCTGCTGACCACGCGCCGGCGCACCCTGCACGACCTGGTCGCCGGGCTGGTGGTGGTGCGCTCGGACGCCCTGGCGTCGATGCTGCCGCCATTGACGACACCGCAAGGCGGCTGGAACATGCGATCCGGAGGTGCCCCCCACGCATGAGCTACAAGCCGCCGCGTCGTCCGCAGTTCTTCTACACGACCGCGCCGCTGCCCTGCCCCTACGTGGGCGGGCGCATCGAGCGCAAGGTGGTCACCGAGATCACCGGGCCCGGTTCGGAGGAATTGCACGACCGGCTGTCGCGCGCGGGGTTCCGGCGCAGCCACAACATCGCCTATGCGCCGGTCTGCCCGGACTGCAACGCCTGCATCCCGATCCGGGTGCGGGTGGCCGACTTCGAGCCCGACCGCACGCTGCGCCGCATCCGCAAGGCCAACGAGGGACTGGAGGGCTTCGAGGCGCCGCCGCGCGCCACCGCCGAGCAGTTCCAGCTGTTCCAGCGTTACCAGCGGGCCCGGCATCGCGACGGCGACATGGCTGCCATGAGTTTCTACGATTACCGCGCCATGGTCGAGGACACCCCGATCGAGACCTTCATCGCGGAGTTCCGCGACGGCGGCGACCGGCTGCTGGCGGCCGGGCTGACCGACCGGCTCGGCGACGGGTTGTCGGCGGTGTACTCCTACTTCGCGCCGGAGTTGCGGCAGCGTTCGCTCGGCACCTACACCATCCTGTGGCTGATCGAGCGGGCGCGGCAGGCCGGCCTGCCCTACGTCTACCTGGGCTACTGGGTGCCGGAGAGCAGCAAGATGGCCTACAAGGCCCGGTTCCGCCCCAGCGAGATCCTGGTGGGCGGAAGCTGGCGGACGCTCACCGAGGCCGACTTCGTGCACCGCCCGGCCGCCGGGGCGCTGGTGCCGCAGACCGCCGGATAACATTCGTCCAACCGACCCCGGCACGCCTGCGACATGCGGTTTGCGCATGTCGCGACTTGATTCATGTCAAAGGCCGGGCTGCACAACAATGACATCGTTCGCCGACAGGTGGCCAATGTCACCGCCGTTGCCGTGCCGCTCGCCCGCAGGCGAGGGAGGAATCGCCAAATGCCGGATACCGAGACCGCCGACGGGTTCGAAATCGTCCGGCGGGAAGACTTTTCCGACGTCACGTACTTGCTCGCGGTGCGCCATCCGATGATGGCACGGGCCGCGCGGCCCGGACAGTTCGTCATCGTCATGTCGCATCCCGACGGCGAGCGCATTCCCCTCACCATCGCCGATTTCGATGCCGTCGAGGGCACCGTCACCCTGGTCATCCAGGCCGTCGGCAAGACCACGCGGGAAATGCAGCAGACCTGCCGCGCCGGGGATCGGCTGCACGCGCTGGTCGGCCCGATGGGCGTGCCCACCGTGCTCGGCCATGCCAGGAAGGTGGTGTGCGTCGGCGGCGGGCTGGGCGTCGCGCCGATCTACCCGCAGGCGCGCGGCTTCCGCGAAACCGGCGCCACCGTGATCGGCCTGCTCGGCTTCCGCACCGCCAGCCTGGTGTTCTGGGAGGACCGCTTCCGCTCGGTCTGCAACGAGGTGCTGCTGTGCACCGACGACGGCTCGGCCGGCATGAAGGGCTTCGTCAGCGACGGCCTCACCCGCCTCATCGACGAACATCCCGACATCGACGAGGTAGTGGCGATCGGCCCGCCGGTGATGATGAAGGCCTGCGCCGAAGTAACCCGCCCGCACGGCATCCGCACCATGGTCAGCCTGAACCCGATCATGGTGGACGGCACCGGCATGTGCGGGGGCTGCCGGGTGAAGCTCGACAACGGGGTCAAGTTCGCCTGCGTGGACGGGCCGGATTTCGACGGCCATCGCGTCGACTTCGACGACCTCACCCAGCGCCTGCACCGCTTCACCGAGGCGGAACAGTCAGCGACCGCCCGCTGGTCGGAAACCTGCCGCCTGCGCGCCGCGCAGCCCGGTCTGTGACCGCCGCGACCGAACCGAACGGACCAAGCAGAATGGCCAAGAAACGGACCATCCGCAGCATCCCGCAGCAGCGCACCCCGGTACGCGAGCAGGACCCGCAGGTCAGGGCCGGCAATTTCGACGAGGTGAACCTCGGCTACGACGGGCTGCAGGCGCGGCTGGAATCGCAGCGCTGCCTGCTTTGCCCGGAGCCGCAATGCATCGCCGGCTGCCCGGTGGGCATCGACATTCCCGGCTTCATCGCCCGCATCGGCGAAGGCGACGACCGCGGCGCCTACGACATCCTGGCGCGCAGCAACCTGCTGCCGGCGGTGTGCGGCCGGGTCTGCCCGCAGGAGAGCCAGTGCGAGGGCGTCTGCCTGGTCGGCGAAACGCTGGAGCCGGTGGCGATCGGCCGGCTGGAACGCTATGTCGGCGACCGCGCCATCGCCGAGGGCTACGCCCGCCGCCCCTTCATCGAGCCGAACCGCTTCCGCGTCGGCGTGGTCGGCTCCGGGCCGGCCGGCATGGCCTGCGCCGCGGACATGGCGCGCGCCGGCTGCGAGGTGACGGTCTACGAGGCGTTCCACCTGCCCGGCGGCGTGCTGCGCTACGGCATTCCCGACTTCCGCCTGCCCAACAGCGTGGTCGACGCCGAAATCGAGGGGCTGCGGCGGCTCGGCGTGAAGTTCGAATGCAACACGCTGGTCGGCCGGCTGTTCACCATCGAGCAGATGATCGACGAGCTTGGCTGCGACGCCGTGTTCATCGGCACCGGCGCCGGCTACCCGGCCATGCTGGGCATTCCCGGCGAGCAGTTGAACGGCGTGCTGTCGGCCAACGAGCTGCTGACCCGCTGCAACCTGATGCGGGCGCGCCACTTCCCCGAAGTCGACACGCCGTTGCCGCTGGGCCGGCGCGTCGCCGTGGTGGGCGCCGGCAACACCGCCATGGACGCCACCCGCGTCTGCCTGCGGCTGGGCGCCGCGCAGGTGAACTGCGTCTACCGCCGCAGCCGCACCGAATGCCCGGCGCGCGCCGAGGAAGTGCACCACGCCGAGCAGGAGGGCATCGCCTTCCATTGGCTGACCGCTCCGGTGGAGGTGCTCGGCGACGAGATGGGCAACGTGCGCGCGCTGCGCTGCCAGCGGATGACGCTGGGCGAGCCGGACGCCTCCGGCCGGGCCCGCCCGGTGCCGGTGCCGGGCAGCGAGTACGACATCGAGGTGGACCAGGTGGTGTTCGCCATCGGCACCAACGCCAACCCGATCATCGGCCAGACCTCCGGGCTGGCGCTGAACAAGCGCGGCTATATCGCGGTGGACGAGACCCTCGCCACCTCGCTGGCCGGCGTCTACGCGGGCGGCGACATCGTCACCGGCGCGGCCACCGTCATCGAGGCGATGGGCGCCGGCCGGCGCGCCGCGCGCGGCATGAAAGCCTATCTCGGCCTGGCCGAGCCGGCGCCCGCACCCGCGGCGGGCGAGGCCGCCGCCACGCTGTTCGGCATCCCGCGCGAGGAGCGCAACTTTGTCCGGCTGCGGCTCGGCTGACCCGCCAGCGCAACCGCCGAGGCACCCATGAACGAAGTTGCCATCATGCCGATCGAACACCAGGCCGGGGACCGACAGCCGACCGTGCTGTCCGAACATATCGTCGAGATCATCAGCGATTCCGGCGAAGGCGCGCAGCGCTGCGGGCAGTCGCTCGGGGCCATTGCCGCGCGTATGGGCAACGGGGTGTGGACGGTCGAGATCATCCCGGCGGAAATCCGTCCGCCCGCGCGCAGCACCGCCGGCGCCAGCGGCAACCGCATCCGCCTCGGCAGCGACCGTGTCACCAACGGCGGCGGCGAGACCGACCTTGTGGTGGCCTTCAACGAACAGGTGCTGCTCGGGCGCGTGCGGGCCGGCGAGCTGAAGCCGGGCTGCACCATCCTGCTGGAAAGCATGTGGCGCGACGACCGCGACCCCGCCATCGCCGCCGCCTACGTGCAGGTGCACGACGAACTCGTCGCCCACTACGACGTGCGCGAGATCCCGATGGAGCGGGAATGCCACAAGCTGGTGGCCGATCCGCGGCGCGGCAAGAACATGTTCGCGCTGGGCATGCTGTGCGCCATCTATGGCCTCGACCTGGAACTCGCGCGCGAGCAGGTCGTGCTCAGCTTCGGCAAGAAGGGCGGCAAGATCGTCGAGCAGAACGTGCAGTTGCTGGAGGCCGGCCACGCCTGGGCCGGGAACAACCTCGATTTCAAGTTCAGCATCCCCGCCGCGCCGGTGACCACGCCGCAGATCGTCATCAACGGCAACACGGCGCTGGCGCTCGGCGTGCTGGCCTCCGGCATGGAGGTCTGCGCGATGTACCCGATCACCCCCGCCACCTCGGCTTCGCACTACCTCAGCGACGTGTTCGAGACCGTCGGCGGCATCGTCCACCAGGCCGAGGACGAAATCGCCGCCTGCGCCTTCGCCATCGGCGCCTCCTATGCCGGCAAGTGCGCCGTCACCATCACCTCCGGCCCGGGCTACTCGCTCAAGCAGGAGGGCATCGGGCTGGCGGTGATGGGCGAGATCCCGCTGGTGGTGGTGAACGTGCAGCGCGGCGGACCCAGCACCGGCCAGCCCACCAAGGCCGAGCAGGGCGACCTGCTCACCGCCATGTTCGGCAGCCACGGCGACGCGCCGAAAGTGGTGCTGGCGCCGTCGACCATCGAGGAATGCTTCTACGCCATCATCACCGCCCGCAAGATTGCGGAGACCTTCGGCATGGTGGTGGTGGTGCTGTCGGACGCGGCGCTGGCCACCTCGCAGCAGCCCATCCCACGACCGCAGTTCGACGCCGCCTGGCTGGCCCCGCCGCCCAACCAGAGCCGGGTCGCCGCCGGCGCCAAGCCATATGACTGGGACGCCGAAACCGGCCTGTCGCACCGCTTCATTCCCGGTCAGCCCGGCGGCATGCACACCCTCACCGGGTTGGCGCACGACCGCGCCAGCCACGTCGCCTACGATCCGACCAGCAACGAGGAAAGCATCCGCGCGCGCAGCCTCAAGCTCGCCACCCTGCAGAAGACGCTGCGGCCCCCCGTGGTGCACGGCGATGCCGAGGGCGACCTGCTGGTGATGGGCTGGGGCAGCACCCGTGGCGCCATCGAGGAAGCGGTGGACAGCCTCCGCGCCGAGGGCCATCGGGTGTCCTCGGTGCACCTGTTCTTCCTGCAGCCCATGCAGCCCGGGCTGCAGCCCATCATGCAACGCTTCCGCCAGGTGATGACGGTGGAGGCGAACTGGAGCGACCGGCCGGACGACGCCATGATCGACGCCGACAACCGCCGCTATTCGGCGCTTGCCATGCTGCTCAGGGCCCGCACGCTGATCGACGTGGATTGCTGGAGCGAGGTGAAGGGCCAGCCGATCAAGCCCGGCTCCATCCGCCGGGCCGTCCTCGACAAGCTGCACGCCGCGGGGTGAGAGAGAAAATGAGCGACGTCACCGAATGCCTGCTGCGCCTGCACGACGAACACCATGCGCTGGAGGACTACCAGGGCGGGGTGCCCCGCTGGTGCTCGGGCTGCGGGGACAACGCCATCCTCGCCGCCGTGCAGCGGCTGTGCCGCGATGAGGACCTGCGGCCGGAGAAGACCGTGTTCGTCTCCGGCATCGGCTGCTCCAGCCGCTTCCCGCACTACATGAAGACCTACGGCGTGCACAGCATCCACGGCCGCGCGCTGCCGATCGCCGAGGGCATCCGCATGGCGCGGCCGGACCTCACGGTGTTCGTCAACACCGGCGACGGCGACTGCTGCAGCATCGGCGCGGCGCACTGGATCCACGCCATCCGCTACAACATGAACCTCACGGTCATGCTGCACGACAACCAGGTCTATGGCCTGACCAAGAAGCAGGCCTCGCCGACCTCGCCGCTCGGCCTGCGCAGCAACACCACCCCGCGTGGCTCCGTGCTGGCGCCGCTGCGGCCGCTGCAGGTCACGCTCGGCGTGCAGAACGTCTCGTTCGTGGCGCAGGCCGTCGACTGGATTCCGGAGACGCTCTACGACATCCTGCGCGCGGCCTACCACCACCGCGGCCTGTCGTTCGTGCGCATCCTGCAGCGCTGCCCGGAATGGCTGCCCGGCATGTTCGAGCCGTACGTGAAGGACCCGCAGAGCTTGTGCCTGCTGCACCACGCGCGCGGCCTCGCCATCAGCCCGTCACTGGGCAAGATCTACCGCAACCAGCGCGAACACGATCCGCTCGACCTCGCCGGCGCGCGTGCGCTGGCGGCCATGGACGCGCCGATCCCGGTCGGCATCCTGTACCACGACCCCGAGGTTCCCTGTTACGAGGACCTGCGCCACGCCGGCAAGACGCGCTCGCCCGAGCGCGTGCGCACCGGCCTGGAAGCCGCCTTCGACAAGTTCACCATCTGGCCGCAAGGCACCGCCGCCGCCGCGCCGGCGCCGGGCGCCGGTTGAGCCGCCGGCAAGGCAGAACACCATGCACGTCGCCCTCCAGGACCAACTCGCCTTCCGCCTGACCGGCCGCCTCTCCTCCGGTGCGCTGGAACCGGTCGCCGGGTGCGGGCTGCTGCCGGCGCTGTTCGCGCCGTATCGCGACCTCGCGGCGCTGCGGCACGATTTTCCACTTGTGCTGACGCCGGGGATGTCGGCGCAAAGCCTGGCGCGCCTGTTCGATGCGACGGTGGCGGAGGCTGGCACGGGCGAGGCGGCCGAGCGGCTGGCCGGCCACGCCCGGCGCATGGAGCGCGCGCTGCGCCGCCAGGTCGCGGAGGCCGGGGCGCTGCCGCTGGAACCGGCCTGGCAGACGATATCGGCCGGCCTGGTCGAAGCCGACCCGGCGGTGCGCGCAAGCCTCGACCGCCTGCACCGCGCCATGCCGCGCGACAGCGTGCTGGTCGATTGCGACGCCGCGCTGGCGGCGCGCCTGCTGGCGCACGAGTGGAGCCAGCGCCGCGGCGCAAGGAAAGCGCGGCTGGCCGCGCTGATCGCCGACCTGACGACGCAACTCGATGACATCCTGAAGGCGGATTTCGCGGTGTCGCCGGAAGGCCGCCGGGCGGACCGGCTGCGCGCGGCGATGGGGCCGGCCCTGGCAGCCAACTTCGACTTCGACGCCATGGCTGGCCTGCTCGACCATGCCGCTCCGGCCGGCGGACTGGACGAGGCCCGGCGCCGGCGCATTTGCTGGTTGCTGACGGTGCTGCGCACCCAGCGCTTCGCGCCGCCGTCGGGCAGCCCCGTCACTCCCTACGATTTTGCCTTCGACACCGCCGCGGCGGCCTTGCAGGCTTGGCGCGAACGGCTGCCCGAACTGGCCGAACTGGCCAAGGCGACTGCCATGGCGCGGCTGGAAGCGGCCGGCGAATACGACGAGGCGATGCACGACCCGGTGTTCGCCGCCTACGGCAACGACCACGCCGGCCCGAACCTGCTCACCGATGCGCCGGACTACCTGGTGTGCGTCGCCGACCAGGCGCTGACCGCGGAACAGGCTGCGCTGCTGCTGGAGGCGCTCGGCGCCGGGCTGCCGTTCAAGGTGCTGGTGCAGACCGGCGACCTGCTGGAAGGGCGCGGCGGCATGGCGGCGCTCGGCTCGCGCGTGCGCGGGCTCGCCGCCGCGGCGCTTGGGCTGGCCGATGTCTACGTGCTGCAGGCCGGCGCATCGCAGTTGTTCAGCCAGCTGGCCCGCGTGCAGGCCGGGCTCGCCCATGAGGGGCCGGCGCTGTTCAGCGTGTTCAGTGGCGCCGGGCCGGCGAACGCGCTGCCGCC
>CAIMEK010000257.1 GCA_903839965.1 uncultured Acetobacteraceae bacterium
AGCCCCCCTCTCGCCAAGACCCCCTAAACGAATGGGTTCCAAGGGCCTCGCGGCCCTTGGTGGGGTCCAGGGGCGAAGCCCCTGGCCTTCCTACACTTCCAGTTCCACTCCCACGGGGACGTGGTCGCTGGCCTGGGGCCAGTCGCGGGCGTCTCTGTGGATGGTGTGGCTTCTCAGGTTGTCTTTCAGGTCCTGGCTGACCCACACGTGGTCCAGGCGCCGGCCGCGGTCGGAGGCGCGCCAGTCGCGGTTGCGGTACGACCACCACGTGTAGAGTTTCTTTTCCGGCGGCACGAAGTGGCGCAGCGCGTCGTAAAATCCCCGGCGTTGCCAGGCCGCGAGCGCGGTGGTTTCCGCCGGCGTGTGGCTGACCACGGCGAGCATTTGCCGGTGGCTCCACACGTCGTGCTCCAGCGGGGCGATGTTGAGGTCACCCACCAGCACGGTGCGCGGCAGGGTGGTGCGGGCGGCGAACCAGTGGGTCGCCTCGGCCACGAAGTCGAGTTTGTGGGCGAATTTCGGGTTGCTCGCCCGGTCCGGCACGTCGCCGCCGGCCGGCACGTAGAAATTGTGCAACTCGACGGGCCCGGACCGCAGGTCCAGCGTCACCGCCAGGTGCCGGCAATCGCCGCGGGCGCACCAGTCCGGCGCGATGTCGAGCGGCCGCAGCGGCAGGCGGGAGAAGATCGCCACCCCGTTGTAGCCTTTCATGCCCCGCCATGCCGCGAACGGGTAGCCGAGTTGCGCTGGTACATTGACGGGGAATAACGAATCTGGGACCTTGGTTTCCTGCAGGCAGATCACGTCAGGCCGCAGAGCCTCGACCAGCCCCGGTAGCAGCGGCGCGCGCAGCCGCAGCGAATTGATGTTCCAGGTGGCGATTCGCAGGCGCTCGGTCATGACGTGTTCTTTCCCACGGCCCGTCAGTGTTGCCCTGCATGGGCCGCCCGGCAACCGGTTCATAGGGGAAGTCCGATGATCCAGGCCAGCCAGTCCAAGTCGCTCTACATCCAGGTGCTGATCGCCATTCTGATCGGCATTGCGCTCGGCCATTTCTGGCCGGACATCGGCGCGCAGATGAACCCGCTCGCCGTCGGTTTCGTGAAGCTGGTGAAGATGGTCATCGCCCCGATCATCTTCGTCACCGTGGTGGTCGGCATCGGCCGGTTGCACGACACCGCCGAGGTCGGCCGCATCGGCCTCAAGGCGATCGTCTATTTCGAGTTGATGACCACGATCGCCATGTTGATCGGCCTGATCGTCGGCCACGTGGTACAGCCCGGCGTCGGGATGAATGCCGATCCGGCCAGTCTCGATCCTCGTTCGGTCGCCCAGTACACCGGCACCTCGGCGCACCAATCGGTCACCGATTTCCTGCTCGCCATCATTCCGGATTCCGTCATCGGCGCCTTCGCCAAGGGCGACATTCTGCCGGTGTTGTTCTTCGCCGTCCTGTTCGGCATCGCCATGGGCAAGCTCGGCGAGCGTGGCCGCACCGTGGTGGGCGTGCTCGACGAGGCGGGCGCGGCGTTGTTCGGCATCATCAGCCTGATCATGAAGGTGGCGCCGCTGGGGGCGTTCGGGGCGATGGCCTTCACCATCGCCAGGTACGGCACCGGTTCGCTGGTGCAACTGGCCTATCTGATGTTCTGTTTCTACCTGACCTGTGTGCTGTTCATCGCCTTCGCCATGGCGCTGGTGGTCCGCGTCACCGGCCTGCGGCTCTGGCAATTGCTGCGCTACATCAAGGAGGAGTTCTTCATCGTCCTTGGCACCAGCAGTTCGGAAGCGGCCTTGCCCAGCCTGATGGCGAAGCTGGAGAACATGGGCTGCAACCGTCCGCTGGTGGGGCTGGTGGTGCCGCTCGGCTATGCCTTCAACCTCGACGGCACCTCGATCTACTTCACCATGGCGATCACCTTCATCGCCCAGGCGCTCAACATTCCGCTGTCGTGGGGCGACTACGTCGTCATTCTGGCGGTGTTGCTGCTGACCTCGAAGGGGGCCGCGGCGGTCACCGGCGGCGGCTTCATCACCCTGGCCGCCACGCTGTCCACGTTGAACGGCAAGGTGCCGGTGACCGGCATCGTGCTGGTGCTGGCGATCGACCGGTTCATGAGCGAGGCGCGCGCCATCACCAACCTGTTCGGCAACGCGGTGGCGACGGTGTTCGTGGCCTGGTGGGAAGACCAGCTCGACCTGCGGCGTGCCAGGATCGTCCTCGCCGGCGGCACCCCGCCCGAACTCGCCGAACCGACCCAACCCGCCTGAGCCCTCGCTTCTCCCTGGTGGGAGGGGGACGGGGGGGAGGGGTCAATAAAGCCCGGTCCGATACGCCGCCTCGATCGCCACATCCGCCGCGGCGGCGTCCACCCCCCGGGTCTGGTCCGCCAGAATCCGCCCCAGCGTCGGGAACGCCTCCCGCTCGACCTGCCGGGAGGCGTCCCACAACTGCGAGCGGATCAGCGCCTTGCCGCAATGGAAGAACGCCTCGCGCACGCCGATCAGCAATCCGCCGATCGGCACGCGTCCCTGCGCCGCCACTCCGCCGAGCAGGTCGGGGTCGGTCACCACCCGCGCATCGCCATTGACCCGCAGGGTCTCGTTGATGCCGGGCACCAGGAACAGCAGGCCCACCGCGGGTTGCGCCAGCACGTTGGCGAAGCTGTCGAGCCGGCGGTTGCCGGGGCGGTCCGGCAGCAGCAGCGTGGTGTCGTCGAGCACCCGCACGAAGCCGGGCGCGTCGCCGCGCGGGCTGGCGTCGGTGCCGCCGTGTCCGTCGCTGCTGGCCAGCACGAGGAAGGGCGACAGCGCAATGAAGGCGCGGCAATGTCGGTCCAGCGCCGCCAGCACCTTGCGGGCCGCCAGCGGGCTGACCGGCCCGTACTGCGCGCGCAGCCCCGCCGCGTCGCCGATCTGCTCCATGATTGCTCTCCCGACCGGTTGATCGCCTACCCTGGCGGGTCCCGGGTTGCCGGGCAACCGCCCCCCCACCCGCGCCGCGTCGCCATTTACTTCAGGCGGCTTCCGCGAACGGCGACAGCAGCACGGTGTGCACGCTGCCCGCCGGCAGCGCGCCGGCCAGCGCCTGCACATGCGGGTGGTGGGTCAGCACGATCACCTGCATCCGGGCGGACAGCTCGAGCAGGGCGCGCAGCGTCGCCGCCGCGCGGGCATCGTCGAAGGTCTGCAACAGGTCGTCGGCGATGAACGGCAGCGCCGGGTTGGCGCGTCCGTAGGCTTCCAGGGCGACCAGCCGCAGCGCCACGAAAAGCTGGTCCCTTGTGCCCTCGGAGAGGTCGGCGATGGCCTTGCGGCCGCGCCCGTCCGCCTCCAGCGCCACCAGCACCTGTTCGCTGCCGTCGTCCTCCACCGCCACCCCGGCCTGCGCGCCGTCGGTCAGGGCGTGGAACACCTCGCCGATTCGCGCCACGGTGCCCGAGCCCGACTCGGTCCGTTCGGCTTCCAGCGCCGCGCGCAGCAGGCTGGCGGCGGCGTGCAGCACCAGGGCCTGTTCGGCGTGGCGCGAGAGTTCGGCCAGCGCCGCCTCGCGCCGCACCGAGGCGGCCAGCGCGTCCTCGCCGTCGCCGGCGCGGTCGCGCGCTTCCGCCGCGCTGCGCGATTCGGCGGAGGCCGCTTCGAGTTGCGCTGCCAGTTCCGCCTGCCGGGCTTCGAGTCGGACAATCTCCGCGGTATCGGACTCGGCCGTTCCGGTCGCCGCCAGGGCCTCCAGTTCGGGTTCGGAGCGACCGCCGCCTTGCACCAGGATATGCCCCCGCGACTCGGCCAGGCCGGCTTCCGACTCGGCAACCCGGGCGATCCGGCGCAACTGGGTCTCCGCCGCCGCGTCGTCTTCCACCCTGAGCGCCGTGCGCAGCGCCGCCAGCGCCGCCGCCGCCTCGACCGCCTTCGCCGCGCGCGCTTCGGCATCTTCGCGCGCGGCCGTCGCCCGCTCGGTCAGCGCCTGCAGGCGCGCCGCCTCCGCCCGCTGCGCTTGCAGCAGGGCACCGAGCCGGCTGGCGGCCTCCTGCGGCGGCAGCGTGCCGAGCGTGGGCGCCACGGCGGCGCAGAGGGCCACCATGCGGGCGACGAACCCCTCCAACGCGGCCTGCATGTCCCGTACGCGTGCGCCGAGGCCGGTCGTGTCCGCCTCCTGCTTGCGCAACTCGTCAACCAGCGCCAGCGCTGCCCCGGTCGCCTCGGGCGGCTCGTCGGACGGCCGGGCCAGCGGGGCGGCCAGGGTGCGCCACTGGGCCAGCCAGTCCGCCAGGGCCGTCCGGGCCCG